>NZ_BBWM01000047.1:0-48503 GCF_001463805.1 Aureimonas sp. D3
CGTATGCGTCCGCCCGCCCCCATCGCGCCGGCGCGCTCGGTGCGGCGCGGCGACCTGCCGCCGGATGCGGTTCTCGAAGGGCCGGCCCGCGTGGTGCGCCCGGAAGACCTGCCGCCCGACGCGGTGCTGGAAGGCCCCGCGCCCGGCGGTCGGGCAAGCGACCGTTCCCTGTTCCGAGACTTCTTCAACAACTGATCGCGAACCGGGCGAAGGCGACACAACGAAAAAGGCCGTGGGGCAGTCCCACGGCCTTTTTTGCATTTCTGGAGCCTGCCGCGCGTCAGATCGCCGGCCGCTCCTTCGAGGAGGAGGCGTCGTCCGGGCGCAACTCCTCCTTGGCCGCACCGGCCGCAGCCTTGGCGACGGAGGAGACCTTTTCGGCGATCGTCTCGCCCGACCCGTCGGAGGGCTTCAGCCCCTTATTCTCGGCCTCGGCGCTGCCCGCCTCGTAGGCTTTGGTGGCGGCGGTCTCGACCGCTCCGGCCATGTCGCGCCCGCGCTCCAGCGCATCGTCGCGCAGGCGATCGCGTGCCTCGCCCATCAACTCGTCCTCGACACGGGTGGAAGGCAGAGCCGCGCCGATGGCCGCCCCCACCGCCAGCGCCACCGCGCCGAGGATCAGCGGTTCCTTCTGCAAGGTGTCGAGCAGCGAGCGCTGGGCGTAGCGGCCGTAGGACGAGGCCTGATCGCCCAGATGCGAGGCGCTGCGATAGGTCGAGGAACCCGCATGGGCGAGGGCGTCGCGCGCATCGTGGGTGAGCCGCGTCGCGCTGTCGGAGGCGGCCGACGCGCCGCTCGACACGGCACCCGCCGCGCCGGACACGCGATCGGCCAGCCCGGAGGCCACCGAGCGCGTGCTGTCCGCCACCGCGCCGCCGGCCGAGCGTGCCCGGTCGGCCAGACCCGGCGACGCGTCGGCCTGCGAACCCGCGCGGGCAGCAACGCCACTCGTGCCGGAGCCTTCGCCGAGCGAAGACGGATAGCGCTCCGGCGACCGGCCGGTGTCATGGCCGTGGCTGCTCGACCGTGCGCCTTGACCGAGAAGCAGCCACGCGGCACCAGCCCCGATCAGGCCGAGGGCCAGCGGATTGTCGCGCACTTGCCGATTCAGATTGTGCAGCATCTCCGCGCCCTGGCCCTCGCGGGCATAGGTCATGAACTCGTCCACCATCTGGCCGGGAGACAGCTTGCCCTTCAAGCTGTCGAGCGTGGCGTCCAGGCTGGAGCGGCGATCTTCGGCCTCGCGGGCCAAGCGGTCTGTCTCGAGGCTCATCGGGTCTGCTCCTTGGCGAGTTGGCCGTCCTTTTGAAGCTGGCCGAGCGTGCGCTCGGGCGCGAGATTGACGGCTTCGAGGCTTTTCTTGCCAGCGGCCAGAAGCACGACGCCGATGGCGGCGATGATCACGCCGACCAGAAGCGCGGCCCAGGCGGGGTCCATGTATTTCGCCATCGCCGTGACCAGCGCGCCGGCGAGGATGATCAGCGACACGAGAAGGCAGATCGCGCCCGCCACGAGCGAGCCGCCGGCCAGTTGCATCTGGCTCAGCTTGTCGGAGAGTTCCGCCCGGATCAGGCGGCCCTCGGTGCGAAACAGCTCCGTCGCCTCGCGCAGGACATCGGCCAGAAGATCGGGAACGCTGCGGGTTTCACGCGGCTCGACGCTCATCGCTTGTCTCCCTGAAGGCTGGAGGAGGAGCCCGTCAGGCTCTGCGTGTTGGTAGAGCCCGATGTGCCGGGCGCGCCGAGATCGGCGCGAGACTCGGTGCGGCCGGCCGAGCCGGATTTCGCGCCGCCCGACAGAAGATCGGCATCCGGCGCGCCGGGGCCGAGCGGATCGGCGGCGAGCGCGGACGAGCCGGACGATGCGATGGCTTCGCTGGTGGGCACGCCCGACGCGAGGCTCCCCGGCATCGAAGCGCCCATCGCGCCGGCGGGCGGGCGCGTGACGGCGCTGGCGCCGGGAACATGGCCCGTGCTGCCGCTGGTCTTGGTGACGGTGCTGTCGTGACCGGACGACGCGCCGTGCGAGGCGTAGCGCGCGGCGCTTTCGCCGGAGCCCGTGTGGGAATGCTCGCTCTCGGCTGTCGGCAGAGCGCTCCTCACCCTGTCCGCGTCGGCATGATCGCCCGAGGCGCGGGCGAAGCGGCCCAGCGCCACGCCGGCCAGCGTCGCGCCGATCAGAAAGGCGGCGGGCTGGCGACGGGCGAAATCCGCGACCGAGCGCGTCACGTCCTGGAGATCGCGACCCTTGAGCGCGCCGGAGGCCTGCTCCAGTCCGGCCGCGACCTGCCGCACGAGGCCGGCGGCCATGGACTGGTCGCGCTCTCCGAGTTCGTCGGAGGCCTTGCGAATGGCGGCGGTAAAATCCTCCAGACTGCTGGCGGCGGCAGCTTTCCCGCTTTCAGCCGTCTCATAGGCCTTGGACCGCGCTTCGGACATGAGGCTCGACGCCTCGTCGCGCAGACTGGCCGAGGCCTGCGAGGCCTGCGCACGGGCCGATTGGCCTTCGCGTTCGGCGGCCTGCGACAGGGTCTGGCGATCGTCGCTCCAGCGCTCTGCGCCGGTTGGATTGTGCGTTGATGACATCCCGGACCTCCTCAGCGCAGCCCGAGAAACGACAGGATCGCCAGAACGACCACGATGAGGCCGATCAGATAGATGATACTGTGCATGGCTCCGCCTTCTTGTTGTGTGGGCGTCTCCTCCGCGTCGTCGGATGCGGCGAAGACCGTTCGCAAGCCAAGCGAACCATTCGGGGCGAAGTTCCTGCGCAAGGCTCGCCCAAAGGGGGGTTTTCCTTTGGGCGTCCATGCTTAGGCGGGTATGGAGCGGGAAAATCGCAAGCTGTGGCGCGCCGATCGAAACGGTGTCTTGCGCCCCTCAAGCCCCATTCATATATAGCCTCCAGCCTCGCCGGGAGGGATCATCCCCGCCCCTCGGCGACACGACGAATCCGCTAGGTGCCGCCTTTCGGAATGCCTCGAACGGGGGTCCGGGCTGCACGCTCTTAAAGGAGAAATGAACATGGCGAAGGTGATCGGTATCGACCTTGGCACGACCAATTCCTGCGTCTCCGTCATGGACGGCAAGACGGCGAAGGTGATCGAGAACGCCGAAGGCGCGCGTACGACACCCTCCATCGTCGCTTTCTCGACCGACGGCGAGCGTCTGGTCGGCCAGCCGGCCAAGCGCCAGGCGGTGACCAACCCCGAGAACACGCTGTTCGCGGTCAAGCGCCTGATCGGCCGTCGCTACGACGACCCGACCGTTGCCAAGGACAAGGGCCTCGTGCCCTACAAGATCGTCAACGCTTCCAACGGCGACGCCTGGGTCGAAGCGCATGGCGAGAAATATTCGCCGAGCCAGGTCTCGGCCATGATCCTTCAGAAGATGAAGGAAACCGCCGAAGCCTATCTCGGCGAGAAGGTCGAGAAGGCCGTCATCACGGTTCCCGCCTACTTCAACGACGCGCAGCGTCAGGCGACCAAGGACGCCGGCCGCATCGCCGGCCTCGACGTCCTGCGCATCATCAACGAGCCGACGGCGGCCGCGCTCGCCTACGGTCTCGAGAAGAACGACGGCAAGACGATCGCGGTCTACGATCTGGGCGGCGGCACGTTCGACGTGTCCGTGCTCGAAATCGGTGACGGCGTGTTCGAGGTGAAGTCGACCAACGGCGACACGTTCCTCGGCGGCGAAGACTTCGACATGCGCCTCGTCGATTACCTGGCCGGCGAGTTCAAGAAGGATCAGGGCATCGACCTGAAGAACGACAAGCTCGCTCTTCAGCGCCTGAAGGAAGCGGCCGAAAAGGCCAAGATCGAACTCTCGTCCGCTTCGCAGACCGAGATCAACCTGCCTTTCATCACGGCGGACGCGACCGGCCCGAAGCACCTGACGCTGAAGCTGACGCGCTCGAAGTTCGAAGCGCTGGTGGACGATCTCGTGCAGCGCACGGTCGGCCCGATGAAGGCCGCCCTCAAGGATGCGGGCCTGACGCCGAACGACATCGACGAGGTCGTTCTCGTCGGCGGCATGACGCGTATGCCCAAGGTCCAGGAAGTCGTGAAGGGCTTCTTCGGCAAGGAGCCGCACAAGGGCGTCAACCCGGACGAAGTCGTCGCCATGGGCGCGGCGATCCAGGCCGGCGTTCTGCAGGGCGACGTGAAGGACGTTCTCCTTCTCGACGTGACCCCGCTTTCGCTCGGCATCGAGACGCTGGGCGGCGTGTTCACGCGCCTGATCGACCGTAACACGACGATCCCGACCAAGAAGAGCCAGGTCTTCTCGACCGCCGAGGACGGCCAGAACGCCGTGACCATTCAGGTCTATCAGGGCGAGCGCGAGATGGCGGCCGACAACAAGTCGCTCGGCCGGTTCAACCTCGAGGGCATTCCGCCCGCACCGCGCGGCGTGCCGCAGATCGAAGTGACCTTCGACATCGACGCCAACGGCATCGTCAACGTGTCGGCCAAGGACAAGGGCACCAACAAGGAGCAGCGGATCACGATCCAGGCTTCGGGTGGTCTCTCCGACGCCGACATCGAGAAGATGGTCAAGGAAGCCGAGGCCAACGCCGACGCCGACAAGAAGCGCCGCGCCGCCGTCGAAGCCAAGAACCACGGCGAAAGCCTCGTCCACTCGGCCGAGAAGTCCCTCAAGGACTATGGCGACAAGGTTTCGGCCGCCGACCGTCAGGCGATCGAGGACGCGATTGCGGACCTGCGTGCCGAGCTCGACAAGTCGGACGCCGATGCCGACGCCATCAAGGCCAAGAGCGAGAAGCTCGGCGAGGTCTCGATGAAGCTCGGTCAGGCCATGTACGAAGCCTCGCAGAGCGATGGCGGCGCGGACGCGACCGCTTCGCAGGGCGGGGCCAAGGCCGAGCATGACGACGTGGTCGATGCCGACTTCGAGGAAGTGCAGGACGACGGCCGCAAGAAGTCGGCCTGATCTCCTTCTATCACTGCCAGCAGCCCCGGTTCGAAAGAGCCGGGGCTGTTTCTGTTTGGAGCGGATGCTCGGCCTCCCATAGGCGGCACCGCCCGACCTCCACCACCTGAAGGTCAAACCGATATCTCCAAGCAAGGCTTAACGTTAACCCGAGGTAAACCTCCCACTCTGACTGCCGGGTGAGCCCTTTCCGTCTATAATGGCCTTCAGCACCTGAGATGGACTGGGCCCTGAGAGGCGAAGCCGATGCATTTCCGCATTTTCGATTGCTGGCGTTTTGCCGCCGCGCTTCTCGTGATGACCTATCACTTCCTGTTCTTCGCGCCGGGCCAAGCCGCCTATACGGAAACCGATCTTCTGTTCCGGCTCCTGCCGCTGCTCGACATGTTCTTCATGATCTCGGGCTTCGTGATCATGAGCCGCTATGGCGACCGCATCGACACGCTGCCGGCCTATGCGACGTTCCTGCGTCGGCGCATCGCTCGGCTTTACCCCTTGCATCTTCTGACGCTCGCCTTCTTCGTCGGCGTGGCGCTGATCGGCCGCGCCGGCTTCGTGCATCTTCAACTGCCTGAGCGTTGGGATCTCCACGCGGTGCCGCTGCATCTCCTGGCCATCCATGCCTGGGGCACGACGAACGCACTCTCCTTCAACTACCCGTCCTGGTCGGTCAGCGCGGAAATCTTCTGCTATCTCCTGTTTCCCCTGGTGCCCTTCGTGGTGCGCAGGGCCGGCGCGCTCGGCCTGACGCTCACGCTCGCGGCTTATGTCGTGGCTCTGGAAATCGCCAGCCGCGCCGGCTTCTTCCCGAGTGGCCATTGGACCACAGCCGACACCTATGGCGCTTACCGCGCGCTCGCCGATTTCATGGCCGGCGGCCTCGCCTCGCTTCTTGTCACCCGGCGCGCGCTGAACGTGACCTCGCATGCGCCGGGCCTCGTCAGCCTGGGACTAGCCGTCGCCTGCATGGTGTGGCAGATCGACGTCCACGCCACGCTTCTCTTTTTGTTCGGCGCGATCCTCCTGATCGGCCTGTCGGAAAGCGCGCGGCCCGACTCCACCCGCGCTCTGGCGCCGGCGATGAAGCTCACCTGCGTTTCCTTCGGCATCTATCTCTGGCATCCCGTCATGGAGACGCTGTTCCTGTCGATCCTTTGGAAGCGCGTCATCGAGCCGACGGGCTGGATCGGCTTCCACGCCTATCTGGTGCTGCCGATCCTGGCCTCGATCCTCGTCGCGCTGCTTTGGCATTATACGCTGGATGGCCGGATCGCCGCGCTTCTGGCGGGCACGCACCGCCGCACCGCCCCTGCCGCGCGCCTCGCCAACGCCTGACGCATCGCGGTCAGCGCCTGAGTTTCTTCGATTTTTCGCGCCACGGCTTCCATTGCGAGAGCCGTGGCGTAAACATGACAGGTGGCTACGATACGGCCATGCGGCGCGCGCGGCCGTCTTTCTCGCGAGCCTTGCCTATGGTAACGCGCCGGAACAGCGCTTACATGCCAGAACGCGCCTTTGCGGCGCGCGCCGGGATCGGCTTGCCTCGTCTTTGCGACAGGGCGCGGCCATCCCGCATTCCACTCGGTGCGAGAACGGTGAAGCAGTGTCCGTGAAGGTCGATTACTACGAAACGCTCGGCGTCGCGAAAACCTGTGACGACAAGGTTCTGAAGGCGGCGTTCCGCAAGCTCGCCATGCAATATCATCCGGACAAGAACCCTGGCGACGCTGTCGCCGAGGCGAAGTTCAAGGAGATCGGCGAGGCCTACGAGGTTCTGAAGGACCCGCAGAAGCGCTCGGCCTATGATCGTTACGGACATGCCGCCTTCCAGAACGGCGGCGGTGGCGGTGGGTTCCGCGGCGACTTCTCCTCTTCCATGGCCGATATCTTCGACGACATCTTCGGCGAGATGATGGGCGGGCGTGGCCAGACCCGGCGTCAGGGCGGCAATTCGGGCGGGCGCGAGCGCGGCTCGGACCTGCGCTACAACATGGAAATTTCGCTGGAAGAGGCCTATCTCGGCAAGACCGCCGAGATCAGCGTGCCCACCACGATCCAGTGCGACGTGTGCAACGGTTCGGGCGCCAAGGCTGGCACCGCGCCGCGCACCTGTCCCACCTGCGGCGGCATCGGCCGCGTGCGCGCGGCGCAAGGTTTCTTCTCCATCGAGCGTACCTGCCCGACCTGCCAAGGGCGCGGCGAGATCATCGCGGACCCCTGCGGCAAGTGCGGCGGCGAAGGCCGCCTGCCCGAGGAGCGCAACCTTTCGGTCTCGATCCCGGCCGGCATCGAGGATGGCACGCGCATTCGCCTCGCCGGGGAAGGCGAAGCGGGCCTGCGCGGCGGCCCGGCGGGCGATCTCTACATCTTCCTGTCAGTCAAGCCACACGAATTCTTCCAGCGCGACGGGGCGGACCTCTTCTGCAAGGTGCCGATTTCCATGACCACCGCCGCGCTCGGCGGCTCCTTCGAGGTCACGACGCTCGACGGGGCCAAGACGCGGGTCAAGGTTCCCGAAGGCACGCAGTTCGGCAAGCAGTTCCGCGTCAAGGGCAAGGGCATGCCGGTTCTGCGCTCGGCGCAGATGGGCGATCTCTTCATCCAGATTTCCATCGAGACGCCGCAAAGCCTTTCGCGTCGCCAGCGCGAACTGCTACAGGAGTTCGAGGAAATCTCCTCGTCCGAGAATTCGCCGCAATCCACCGGCTTCTTCTCGCGCATGAAGGAATTCTTCGAAGGCCTCAGCGACTGAGCCTTCGCTGAAAGGGTCGGCTTGCCCTCCCTTTCCCGCCCTTCGGGCGGATCATCCAGGCATAGGTGGGGTCGATCCGGCCGCGCCTGTGTCTCGCGCCGGGAGCCATGCCCCGACACGGGTCCTGCCGGATCGCTTTGAGGGAGATCCGCGCCTGTCGACCACCCCGCTCCGCAAGCCGCCTTTGGCCGAGGCCAGTTTCCTGCGCGAATGGCTGCGCCAGCCGCTGAAGGTCGGGGCCGTGTCGCCCTCGTCCAAGGCGCTGGCCGAGCGCATGGCCTCCTACGTGCCCCTGCCGGGCGAGGACGGCGTGATCCTGGAACTTGGGCCGGGAACGGGCGTCGTCACCCGCGCGCTGCTGAAGCGGGGCGTGGAAGCGGACCGGCTTCTGTGTCTCGAATACGCGCCCGAATTCTGCGCGCTTCTGCGCTCGCTCTTTCCCGCCGTGCATATCCTGCGAGGCGATGCCTATCGGCCGGGGGCGGACCTCGACGCATGGCTGGATGGACGCCCCCTCGCCGCCGTCGTCTCCAGCCTGCCCCTGATGGCGCGACCGGAGGACGAGCGCAGCGCGGCGCTCGGTGCTTATCTTGATCGTCTGCCGGTCGGCGCGCCCTTCGTGCAGTTCACCTATTCGCCCGCCCTGCCGGTTCGGCCCGAGCGCGTCGAGGCGAAGGTGGAGGTCAGCCCCTGGGTGAAGCTCAACATTCCGCCCGCCCGCGTTCTCGTCTATCGGCGAGGCTGCCCCAAGCTCGCCGGCACCATCGGTTAAAAAAACATTTCCTTCGCATTTGCGTCATCAAGCTTGTCTCATTCCGGCGGTATGAGAGGTTAGCAGAAGCGACTCGAACCGGGAGGAATGGCGATGGAACGCCGTACGGACGCCGCGACGACGAACAAGGACGAGCGGAACGCCGATCTCGCCCGTTTTTTCGGAACCTGGATTCGCCATCCGATCAAGATGGGCGCCGTCGCCCCTTCATCCGCCCGCTATTGCGCGACCATGGTCGGCGCGGCGACGACGGAGCTGAACGGGCCGATCCTCGAACTCGGGCCGGGTCTCGGCGTCGTCACCCGCGCGCTTCTGAATGCCGGCGTCGCGCCCGAGCGCATCACCTCGATCGAATATGATCGCGAATTCGCCTCGACCCTGCGCGAGCGCTTTCCGCGCGTGAACGTGATCCACGGCGACGGGTTCGATCTCGATGCCACGCTCGGCGACGATGGCGAGACGAAGTTCGCCGCCATCCTTTTCGCCATCCCGATCGTCCACATGGAGCAGGCGGAGCGTCAGGCGCTGTTCTCGCGCTACTTCCGCCGTCTCATGCCGGGCGGCAACCTAACCCAGCTGTCCTATCTCTGGAAGCCGCCGGTCAAATCCGTGGCCGGCGTGTTCGACGTGTCCTCCACGCCGATCGTCTGGGACAACATCCCCCCGGCGCGCGTCTGGATCTATTCGCAGGCCGCGCCCTTCGCAGCGGCAGGCGCGGTGCATTGATCCCACGCCTTCTCGTTCTTTCCGGCTCGCCCCGGCCCGATGCGCCCGAATCGCGCCTCGCGGCCGAGGCGGCCCGGCTTCTGGCGGCTTCGAACACGCTGCTGACGGCAGCGAGCCTCGCCGATTATCCGCTTCCGCTCTTCGAGGGCGGGAGGGACGAGGCCTTGCCGCAGAATGCTTGGCTTCTGGCGCAGCGCATCGCCCTGCAGGATGGGGTCCTGATCGTCAGCGGCGAGCACCATGGCGGAATGCCGGCCCTGTTGAAGAACGCGATCGACTGGATCGCCCATGCGGCGGCGCGCGAAAACCGCCCGCTCGATCCGTTCCGCCGACTGGTGGTGGCGCTGGCCGCCGCCGCACCGGACGCGATGGGCGGCCGCGAAACCCTTGGACAATTGCGAACCGTTCTGGCCTATCTCGGCGCGGAGGTGATGACGCGCGAGTTTCGCTTGGGCGAGGCGGGCACGGCCATCGACGCTAGCGGCCAGCTGACGCGGCCGGGCGATGCCGAGCGGCTCAGCGACTTTCTGGATGGGGCGCTGGATCATGTGGGCGCATTGGGGCGTCAGGCCTGAAAGCATGCGGGATAGATCGGAGGCCGACACCACGGCTGGTTTAGACCGCCCCGTTTCGTTGCACCGGCTCCCCTCGTGGTTTTCCCGGCCTTCGAACACCTGCCAGGGAACGCGATTGACGCCCGGCGGCCATTGGGTATCCGGAGCGATCCGCCAGAGCGCGCCGTCCAACTCGTGATGAGCGCGCAGGCTGCATGGGCCGAACTTGCTTTCCCGCGATCTTTGGGCATGTTCCCCAGCGAAGGCGTCCTGCCGGCCAAATGGCCTATCGGCCAGAGGAGTTGCATGTGAGTTTCGATCCCGATCCGCCCATGGACCCAGCGACGGTGCGACGGGACATGCGGCGGTATCTCCACGCCCATTGGCGCGCCTTCAGCCTTCAGGGGTTGCTGATGGCTTTCGCGGGCGTTGCGGCGCTGCTTCTGCCCTTCGTCGCGACCATCGTCTCCACGCTCTTCTTCGGCTGGCTTCTGATCCTTCTGGCCTTCGCCGGGCTGATCGCCTGTTTCCGAATGCGCGGAGCGGAAGGGTTCTGGAGCAATCTCGCCTTCACGCTGCTGACGCTGCTGCTCGGCGCGATCATCCTGTTCGACCCGTTCGCTGGAGCGGTGACGCTGACCACGGCGCTTGCCGTCTATTTCCTGCTGGTCGGGCTCGCGACCTTTCCGCTGGCCCTCGCCTTTCGCCAGTCGACCGGGCGCTTCGTGCTTCTGGTCGTGTCGGCGCTGGTCAATGTGGCGCTGGCGCTGTTCCTCGTGATCGGCCTGCCGGGCACGGCGGTCTGGGCCGTCGGCAGCTTTCTCGGCATCTCACTGTTGATCTCCGGCATCAGCCTGCTTCTGGCCGCGCTCGACGCGCGCACCGGGCCGAAGGGCGGCTCGGGCCGGCGCTGAGCGGACACGCAAGGCGGGGCGCGCGGTCGCCCCGGCCGCGATCGATCAAACGTGCTGACCGCCATTGATGTGGATTTCCGCACCGTTCACATAGGACGCCTGTTCCGAGCAGAGGAAATAGATGATGTCGGCGACTTCGGCGGTCTTGCCGAGCCGGCGCATCGGGATCTGCTCCACGATCTTCTCGGTGCCCGGCGAGAGGATCGCCGTGTCGATCTCGCCCGGCGCGATGGCGTTGACGCGCACCCCGTCCGGCCCGAAATCGGCGGCCATCTCGCGCGTCAGCGAGGCGAGCGCGGCCTTGGACGTGGCATAGGCCGTGCCCGCGAAGGGATGCACCCGGCTGCCGACGATCGAGGTCACGTTGACGATCGAGCCCTTGGCGGCGGCCAGTTCCGCGTGGAGCCCACGCGCCAGCATGATGGGCGCGAAGAAGTTCACCTGGAACACGTCGCGCCAGACATTCATCGGCGTGCGGATCGAGTCCATGCGCGCGCCCTTCTCGGCTTTGGGCGAAATCGCGGCATTGTTGACCAGCGCGTTCAGCTGGCCGCCATTTTTCTGGAGCCGCTGGCGGATTTCCGAAACCGCGAAGCCGACATCCTCGGGGTTGGCGAGATCGACCTTGATGTGGTCCTCCGCGCCCGCCGGCCAGGGGCAATCCACCGCGAAATCCTGCCGCGAGCAGGTGATGACGCGCCAGCCCTCTCGCGAAAAGCGCTTGACCGTGGCATGGCCGATGCCGCGCGAAGCGCCGGTGAGGACGATCGTCTTGCGGGAATCGCGCGGCTGGGCTTCGGACACGGCGGAACCTCATGGATAAGAAGAGCGCCCACGCGCCTCGCGCGGGCGTTCGGCCGGTTGATTTCACGCGGACCTGCCCCTCCTTTAGCGCAAGGGTGCGCGGAAGGGAAAAGACTTCCTTCCGCCTCGCCCCGGCCTCCCGTCCCGCCGCACCGGGACGAGGCCGCGTGCGCGTTGCAAGGAAAGGTCGCCGCCACATGACACGAGGCTTGGAGCGCGAGGCGCAAGGGGAATGTGGGGTCGAAGCGAGCGGGCGCGCCGCCCGCTCGAGGGGATCGCGCTGGGGCCTGGGCCGCTCCGCCCGCGTCGCTCTCGTCAGCGCGCTCGCCCTTTTGGCTGCGCCGGCCGGCGCCGCCCCGTTGCCCGATCTTGCCAACTGGAGCGGGGTCGAGAGCGCGGCGCGGGGGACCAGCGTGCGGATCGCCGTGCCCAATGCGCCGCCCGCCGCGCTCGCCTATCTCCAATGGGCGTCGGGGGAACTCAGCCATCTTTACGGTGTGACGCTGGAGGTTTCCGCCGAGGCGAGTGCCGCGTCGGCGCTCGCTTCGACGAAGGGCGGAACCGTCCCCGATCTCGTCTGGATCGAGGGCGACGGCTTTCCCGCGATGATGAAGGCTGGCCTTCTCTCCGCTCCCTTTGCGGACCGTTTGCCCAACTGGCGCTTTGTCGATCTCGAACAGCATCCGAGCGTCCTGTCGGATGCGGGCGAGCCGAGCGATTTTCGTCTCGCGCCCTGGGGCCTGCAAAAGCTGACCTTCTTCACCGACACCGCGCGCACCGGCCCGGTGGAGGGCTTGCCCCGCTCGGCCGAGGCGCTGGTCGCCTATGCCGAAGCGCACAAGGGCCGGGTCGCCCTCCCCGCGCCCGGCAGCCTGACGGAGCGGCGCTTTCTGGAACAGATGCTGTTCGATCTGGCGGACGAGCCCTCCGTCCTTCTGCGCCCGGTGGAGGAGAGCGACTTTTCCAGCGTCAGCGCGCCGCTCTGGCGCGCTCTGGATCGGCTCCGCGCGGCCAGCTGGCACGAGGGCCGCTCCTTTCCCTGGAGCGACGGCGAAGCGCTCGACCTTCTGGCCAAGGGCGAGGTGGACGTCGTGGCTGGCCTGAACCCGATGGGCGCAGCCAGCGCGATCCGCCAGGGCCATCTGCCGACCACCGCCCGCCCCTTCCTGTTCGACGGCGGCACGATCGGCGGCACGCATTTCCTCGCCATTCCGCAAGCTGCCACCCAGCCCGCCGGGGCACTGGTCGCAGCCAACTTCTTCTTGTCGCCCGAGGCCCAGCTTCGCAAGGCCGATCTCGCCGGCTGGGCGGACTCGAGCGTGCTGGCCGCCAAGACCCTCCCCGCCCCGCTGGCGGATCGGATGCGCGCGGAAGCGCGAGACCCCGCCATCCCGTCGGCGCGGGCGCTGGGTTTCACCATCGCCGAGCCGCATCCCGGCTGGGGCGACAAATTGGCCGAGGAATGGGCGCGGAGGTCGAAGCCTTGAGCCAGACACCGCTTTCGCCAACCCGGCGCGCCCGCAACTGGCGCCGCTTCGGGCTGGTCCTGAAGAACCGGCCGCGCCTTCTCGTGTCGATCGCTTTGATGGCGGCGAGTTTCGCCCTCCTGCCCCATTCCATACGCGGCTCGACCCGCGCTTTGATCGCCTGGGATGTTGGGGTGCTCTCCTATCTCCTCTCGGTCGGGCGCATGATGATGCGCGCCGATCTCGGCCTCCTGCGCGCCCGCGCCCGGCGGCAGGACGAAGGGCGGCTCGCCGTTCTGATCGTCACCAGCCTTTGCATCTTCGCAAGCTTCGGGGCCATTGCGGCCGAGCTGCACGGCCTCGGCAACAACGCGACCCATAGCCCCGGCCGCCTAGCGCTTGCGGGCGTCACCGTGCTCTTGTCCTGGGTGATCACGCAGGTCGTCATGGCGCTGCACTATGCCGGGGAATTCTACGGCGACCCCAAGGCCGAAGGCGGCCTTGCCTTTCCGGGTGGCGACACGATGCCGGACTATCTCGATTTTCTCTATTTCAGCTTCACCATGGGCGCAGCGGCCCAGACCTCGGACGTCGCCGTCACCTCGCGCGGAATGCGCCAGCTCGTGCTGGCCCACACGATCCTCGCCTTTCTGTTCAACACGACGATCCTCGCGCTGGCGGTGAATGTGGGGGCGAGCGTGATCTGATTAGAACTCGAGGATCATGTCCCAGCGATCCAGCCCCGGCCCGTAGCCGTCCGGGGTCACGGACAGGGTTCGGAAGCCGAAGCGGGCGTAGAAACCTTGCGTGTGCTGGCTCGTGTCGAGCCTGATCCGGCGAAGGCCGGGCTTCGTCGCAGCCATGCGCAGACGCGCCTCGGTCAGCGCGCGCCCGAGCCCTTGGCC
Organism: Aureimonas sp. D3; assembly: GCF_001463805.1. Classification (NCBI taxonomy): domain Bacteria; kingdom Pseudomonadati; phylum Pseudomonadota; class Alphaproteobacteria; order Hyphomicrobiales; family Aurantimonadaceae; genus Aureimonas; species Aureimonas sp. D3. The sequence continues at coordinate 13,846 of NZ_BBWM01000047.1, forward strand.
GTGGGAGGTGCGATCGACCATGCCCCAACACAGTTCGCCCGTTGCGCCATCGGCCGAGACGCCGAGCCCGCCGCAGGCGACGACGCGGCCTTCGCGCTCCAGAACGAGATAGGTGCCATCGGAGCGCTGCCGATCCAGAAAGCGCGCGAAGTCGGCGCGCTCGGACAGGGCGAAGAAGCGCGGCACATTGCCGTCGAACAGGGCGAGACAGGCGTCGCGGTCTTGGGGCTCATAGGGGCGCGGGCATGGGATGGCGCGATCGGGGTGCTCACTCATGCGCCCCGCATGGCCATTTTCGACGGGTCTGGCAAGATCGGGGGGCTGGACCGCTTCTCTCCTCGTCGCGCTTCTGATCGCACATCGGCCCGCGCCGCTGGACTTGCGCGCCGCCGCCCGCCAAAACGCCCGGCATGATCGCGCTGCCCACGCTTCCCGTTTCCGCCGTCCTGCCCGATGTCTCGCGCGCACTGGCCACCCATGGCTCGGCCGTGCTCGTCGCCCCGCCCGGCGCGGGCAAGACGACGCTGGTGCCGCTGCATCTCCTGAACGACCTGCCCGAGGGGCGCATCCTTCTGGTCGAGCCCCGGCGCATCGCCGCGCGCGCGGCGGCCAGCCGCATGGCCTCGCTGGCGGGCGAGGAGGTCGGCGGGCTCGTCGGCTGGCGGATGCGGCTCGACACGCGCGTTTCGGCCCGCACGCGGATCGAGGTCGTGACCGAGGGCGTGCTGACGCGCCTTCTCATCTCCGACCCCGAACTCAACGGGACGGCGGCGATCCTGTTCGACGAGTTTCACGAGCGCTCGCTGGACGGCGATTTCGGTCTGGCGCTGGCCCTCGATGTGCAAGGGGCGCTGCGGCCGGACCTGAAGCTTCTCGTCATGTCCGCGACGCTCGATGGCGCGCGCGTCGCCTCGCTCCTGTCGGATGCCCCGGTCGTCCAGTCCGAAGGCCGCGCCTTTCCGGTCGAGATTCGGCACCGCGACCGCGCGCCGGACGAGCCGGTGGAAGACGCCAGCGCGCGCGCCGTGCTGGAGGAGCTGACGGGCGGCTCGGGCTCCATCCTCGTCTTCCTGCCCGGCCAGCGCGAGATCGAGCGCACGCTGGAGCGGCTGCAAGGGCGCGTGCCGGAGGATGTGATCCTCGCTCCGCTCTTCGGCGCGATGGAAGGCGCGGCGCAGGATGTCGCCATCCGCCCCGCTCCGGCCGGGCGGCGCAAGGTCGTGCTCGCCACGACGATCGCCGAGACGTCGATCACGATCGACGGCGTGACCACGGTGATCGACAGCGGGTTGAAGCGCCAGCCGGTTTTCGAGCCCGCCACCGGCCTGTCGCGGCTGGAAACGGTGCGCGTCTCTCGCGCCTCGGCCGAGCAGCGCGCCGGCCGCGCGGGGCGAACCGCACCGGGCACCGCCATTCGGCTGTGGCGCGCCGAGCAGACGGCGGCGCTGGAGCCCTTCGACCGGCCCGAAATCCTTTCCACCGACCTTTCCAGCCTGCTTCTCGACTGCATTAGCTGGGGCGCGACCGATCCGGCGAGCCTGCCCTTTCTGGACAAGCCGCCCGCGCCGGCCGTCGCCGAAGCGCGGCTCCTCCTGGAAGACCTCGGCGCGCTGGACGAGAGCGGGCGGTTGACGGAGGCGGGCGAGCGCATGCGCGCCCTGCCGCTCGGGCCGCGCCTCGCGCGCATGGTGACGGGCGCGGCGCAGGGCGAAAGCCGGCGTCTGGCCGCCCGCCTCGCCGTGCTGCTGGGCGAACACGGACTCGGCGGCAACGAGACCGACCTGTCGGAGCGCCTGCGCCGATGGGGCGCCGACCGCAGCCCGCGCGCCAAGGCCGCCCATGATCTCGCCGCGCGCATCATGCGCCAGGCGGACGGGCCGGGCGAGTTGGAGAGCGACGAGCCCGGCGCGCTGCTCGCCCTCGCCTATCCCGATCGGATCGCCATCGCGCGCGGGGCGCGCGGCAGTTTCGTCCTGTCGAACGGGCGCGGCGGGGCACTGGAGGAAACCCACGCGCTGGCACGCGAGCCGGCCTTGGTCGTGGCCGATCTCGGCGGGCTGGCTCAGCCGAATACGCAAGCGCGCGTCGGGCGCATTCGCGCCGCCGCCCCGCTTTCGCGCGAGGCGCTCGAAGCCGTCATGGCCGCGCGCATTCGCGAGGAGGAGGTCGTCGCCTTCGACCCCGGCAGCCGCAGCGTGCGGGCGCGCCGCCTGCGCCGGCTCGGCCGCACCACCTTGAGCGAGGCGACCCTGCCGCTTCCCTCCGATGGGCGCGTGACGGAGGCGCTGATGGCCGGCATCCGCCGCCTCGGCATGGGCGCGCTGCCTCTGGGCAAGGACGGCGAGCGGTTGCTGCAACGCCTGCGCTTCGTGGCACAAGCCGATGAAAGCTGGCCGCGCTTCGACGACGAAACACTTCTGGACACGCTGTCCGACTGGCTCGGCCCCTATCTGCCCGGTATCTCGTCGCTCGGTGCCATCGAGGCGGGAAACCTGCATGAGGCGCTTCTCTCGCGCCTGCCGCCCGGCGAAGCGCGCCGCCTCGACACGCTGGCCCCGACGCATTTCCCCGCCCCCACCGGCTCGCACCATCCGATCCGCTATGAGGCGGACGGGCCGGTTCTGGCGATCCGCGTGCAGGAACTCTTCGGTCTCAAGGCGCATCCGCGCGTGGCCGGCGGGCGCTGGCCGCTGACGCTGGAGCTTCTGTCGCCCGCCCATCGTCCCATTCAGATCACGCGCGACCTGCCGGGCTTCTGGGCCGGCTCCTGGGCCGACGTGCGCGCCGACCTGCGCGGGCGCTACCCCCGCCATCCCTGGCCCGAAGACCCGGCGTCCGCCGCGCCCACGAACCGCGCCAAGCCGCGCACCTGAAACCGGGAACAGAACCCTGCGGATCGGCCCATCGGCCCTTTCCGCCCATGGGCGTCGCCGCCGATGCCCGCCGGCAACGCCCCCCCTCGCCGGTCCTCCGCCGCAGGGTGACGTGCCCGGCTCTGAAAATCCCTCTCAGAATCTTCGGCTGAAGGCGGGCCGAGGGATGTTTCGCCGGCCCGCATGGAGCGAGGCGCACCGATGGGAGGGCGCAGGGCCAAACCTCCGACACTGCGAAGGACGGGCCAGACGCCGAACTCGCTCCGAGGGATGAACAGACCCGACCGGCCGCCTCCGTAAAGGTTATGCAAGGCGCTGGTCAGCCAGTTCCGCGACCACCGCGCCGCGCGTCCATCGGCCACCCTGTCGGACGACATCGGATGTTCTATCTCTTGACGGATCAAGGGAAAGCTGCACCGCGATGATGAAACTGCCCGGTCCGTCCGACTTCGACGCCCCGACCTGGCCGCCGCGCCGCCTGCGCGAAAGCCAGCGGATGCGGGTGGCGACGTTGACGCGGCTGCGCTGGCTATCGGTCGGCGGGCAGATGGCGGCCTGTATCTTCGTCGCCTGGGGCCTGTGGTATCCCTATCCCGTTATCGCCTGTCTCAGCCTGATCGCGCTGTCGGCGCTTCTCAATATCGCGATCGGGCTGAGCTATACGCGCACGCAGCGCCTGTCGCCGCGTCAGGTCACGGCGATCCTGACCTTCGACATCCTGCAACCGACCGGCCTTCTGTTTCTCACGGGCGGCATTCAGAACCCGTTCTCGATCTTCCTGATCGTGCCCGCCATGATCGCGGCGGCCACGCAGCCGGCCGCCGTTACGATCGGCCTCGGCATTCTGGCGGTGGCGGCGGCGACCTTTCTGGCCTTCTTTCACTACCCCGTGCCCTGGCCGTCGGACCTGCCCTTCAACCTTCCCTTTCCCTATCTCGGCGGCATGTGGTTCGCGCTGGTGACGACGCTGGTCTTCGCCACCTTCTATATCTACCGCGTCGCCGCCGAAGCCCGCACCCTGTCGGACGCGCTGACCGCAACGGAAATGGTGCTCCAGCGTGAGAACCACTTGTCGGCGCTGGATGGCCTGGCGGCGGCGGCCGCGCACGAACTCGGCACGCCGCTCGCCACCGTCGCGCTGGTGGCCAAGGAAATGGGCCGCTTCACCCCGCCCGACCATCCGATGCGCGAGGACATCGATCTCCTGATCACCCAGACCGAGCGATGCCGGGCGATCCTGCGCCAATTGTCCAGCCTATCCTCGTCCTCGGAGGAGCATATGGCACATTTGCCGCTTCTCTCCCTGATCGAGGAAGTGATCGCGCCCCATCGCGATTTCGACATTGCCATTCGCGTGTCGGCTGGGCGCCGAACGGGGGCGGAGCCGGTGCTTCGGCGCAATCCCGGCATTCTCTACGGGCTCGGCAATATCGTGGAAAACGCCGTGGACTTCGCCACGGGCGAAGTCGTGGTGGATGTCTCCTGGACGGCCGATCATGTGGCGATCCGTGTGATCGACGACGGCACGGGATTCTCGTCCGATGTCCTGTCGCGGATCGGCGATCCCTATGTCTCGCCGCGTGAAAGCGAGCCGCGCCAGTTCGGCGGCAATCTCGGCCTCGGCGTCTTCATCGCCAAGACGCTGCTGGAGCGCTCGGGGGCGCAGATCACATTCGGCAACCGCCCGGAAGGCGACCCGCAGGGCGCCAGTGTGCAGATCGTCTGGGCCCGCTCGACGCTCGACACAAGACTGGCCTCCCAAAGTGCTTCGCCGTCCACACATTATGCAGCCGATAGTTTCAGCGAGTTTGACGTTTCCCGGCTTTGATTTCAGTCCCCTGGTGCCCCATATCTTGATGCACAAGGGATATGGGCCATGCTGACGCACGAGAACGATTCTTCATCCCTCGCCGAGATCCGTGTCGAGGGCGACAACTCCATTCTTCTGGTCGACGACGACAAGCCGTTCGTCACGCGCTTGGCGCGCGCTTTCGAACAGCGCGGCTTCGACGTTCGTACCGCCGAAAGCGTATCGGATGGAACGGGTGCCATCCGCGCCGCACCGCCCGCCTATGCCGTCGTGGATATGCGGCTCGGCACCGGCAACGGGCTCGATGTGATCGAGGCCTTGCGTCAGGCCAGGCCCGACGCGCGTGTCGTCGTTCTCACGGGCTACGGCAATATCGCGACGGCCGTAAACGCGGTGAAGCTCGGCGCGATCGATTATCTCGCCAAGCCGGCGGATGCCGACGAGGTGATCGCCGCCTTGATGCGCGATCCTAACATCAAGGCCGAGCCGCCCGAGAACCCAATGTCGGCCGATCGCATTCGCTGGGAACATATCCAGCGTGTTTACGAGATGTGCGATCGCAACGTATCGGAAACGGCCCGCCGCCTGTCCATGCACCGTCGCACGCTCCAGCGCATTCTCGCCAAGCGCGCGCCCCGCTAGACCGATCCGCTTCGGGCTCGCTGAATTCGATCCTGCGGGAAGCCTCTCATTGCCCCCGTGCGGTCATGTTCGGCCAGCCGCGTTCAGGCGTGTCGATAGGTGGGTCTGAGCCAGGATGAAGCCCGCGATGTCCTTTTCCGGCATCGGGCGGCTGATGAGGTATCCCTGCACCTCGTCGCAGCCATTCGCTTCCAGCCAAGCCAGCTGAGACGCGTATTCGATTCCCTCCGCCACGATGCGAAACCCCATCTGGCGAGCGATATTGATGGTTCCCCTCACGATCACCTCGCTGTCGCGGCATGAGCCGATGCCGTCCACGAAGCTTTTGTCGATCTTGAGTTGCCGGAAGCGACGGTCGCGGATCAGGCTCAGGGACGAGTAGCCGGTTCCAAAATCATCCAGCGCGATGGTGGCTCCGAGCGCCTTGAGTTCCGTCAGCGCTTGGCGCGTCAACGCGTCATTGTCGAACAGAGCGGTTTCCGTCATCTCCAGAACGAGGCGCGTCGGCGGTAATCCACTGTCCCGCAACGCTCGGGCGACCTCCAGCACGAAGCCCGGCTGCTTCAACTGCAACGGCGAAATGTTGACGGCCAGCGCGATCTCGGCTGGCCAGGCCAAGGCGTCCTGCGCCGCACGGCGAAGAACCCATAGACCGATCTTGCCGATCAATCCGCTTTCTTCAGCCAAAGGAATGAAGCGATCGGGACCGATCGGCCCCCTTTCGGGATGTGTCCAGCGCAGCAGCGCTTCGAAGGACGACAGCGAACGGGTCTGCATGTCCATGATCGGCTGATACACGAGATGAAGCTCGTCATGGTCGATCGCCCAGCGCAGATCAGCTTTCAGCTTCTGGCGCTCCTGCGTCTCTCCGGCCATGTCGTCCGAAAAGAGGCGATAGGTGTTCCGCCCTTCCGCCTTGGCCCTGTAAAGCGCGATATCGGCGTTTCGAGACAATTCCTCCAGATAGCCATCCTGGCTGCGCCCCAAGGCGATGCCGATGCTGGCCGTGACCACGAACGAATGCTCCATGATCTCGACCGGCGGGATGAGAGCCTCCAGAACCGTGCGCGCGAGTCTGGCCTGCGTCGCGGGATCGTTGCCACGAAGGTATAGGACGAATTCGTCGCCGCCGAGCCTCGCCAGAAAGACATCGTCGCTGACGACCGCCTTCAATCGACGGCCGATTTCGTTGAGGAGAAGGTCGCCCGCGCGATGACCGAGCGTGTCGTTGATCAGCTTGAATTCATCGACATCGATGTAATGAATCGCGACCGGATGCGCTTCGCTCATCAAAGCCCGTTCGGCAAACTCCTCGAAGGCCGCGCGGTTCGGAAGGCCGGTCAAGGCATCGATGAACGCGAGGCGCTCGACGCGAGTCTGCGCGTCGTGATGCCGGATCGCGATGGCGCAGAGATCGACGCAGGTCTCGACGATGCGCCGCTCCATCTCGCCGGGACCGCGATGGCTCGTTCGATAATAAAAAGCGAAGGTTGCAAGCACGCGGCCATTATCGCCGATGATCGGGCTCGACCAGCAGGCCCGCAGACCAAACGGCAAGGCCAAACCGCGCGCCACCTCCCAAAGAGGATCGCTCTCGATGTCGGTGACGACGACCTCTCGACCATGAAAGGCTGCCGTGCCGCAGGAGCCGGCCTTCGGTCCGCAGGGGATTGCATGAAGCAACGTGCGATAGGAGTCCGGCAGACTCGGCCCCGCCAGCAGATGCAGACGCCCATCCCCGTCGAGGGTCATGATCGAGCAGATGACATCCGAGGCCAGTTGCTCCGCGCTTCGGCACAGCAACTCCGCAAAGGACGAGAGGTCACGTCCCATCGCAATTTCACGGAGCATCTCCGTTTGCAATTCGAGCAACCTGATCACGACGAAATGGCTTCCTCAAGACTTGCCCACGGGCGCTCCTTGAAGTTGTATCCAAAATTCGTTGACAAAGCGGTTTGCTCGACCCTGCGTATCGAGGAAACTTTGGCAAGGGCCCTCGGCCTTGTGTCAGACTTGGGCCGCTCTATTTGGCATCAGCCTATGGCCTATTGCGCAAAGAGCGCGCGAGGGATGACAGACGGCTCAGGCGACCGGGCTGGGCGACTGGGCTGGATCGAGATGCCTGAGATTTTGGAACGCGCTCAACCGTCCTCGTCCAGCGCCAGACCGCCCTCCGTCAGGAACGGGTTGGCGCTCCATTCCGCGCGCAGGAGACGATCGGAGGCGATGCGCGCGAAGCGCAACGTCAGGGCCTTTCGCGTGGCGGGCGACATGCGCTCCTCCGGCGCCTCGCGCAGGATTTCCGCCCCGTAGCCATCCGACAGGATGAGGCCGCAGCATTCGGGAAAGATGTCGGTCGGAACGCCGGGATGGGTCGCGAAATACAGCCGGTCGCAATGCAGCCGATAATCCGGCCATTTGCGATCGACGCGGAAATCCTCGATCGAGGATTTGATTTCCACGATCGTGAACTCGCCCTTTTCCGACAAGCCGAGCAGATCGGCGCGCCGCCCGGTCACGAGCGGAATTTCGGGCAGGACGGACACGCGCATCTGAATCATCAGGCGCTGCACGCCCCGACGCACCAGCATGGCGCGTTCGGACTGGCGCCCGTCGATCAGCGGATCGCGCTGGTTCAGCGAAACGATAGGCATAACGGGGAGTTAACCTATGCTTGAGCTTATCGGCAAGCCAAAACGGGAACAAAAGCAAAACGCGACAGGGTGTCGCGTGAGGTTCGCAACGCCTGCGGATAGCTCTCGGGCAGATGGGAGGTGCGGCCTATCCCTTCCCGCCACAGGCCAAGCAGGCCTTCGAAGGTCAACACGGCGAAGGGTTCCGCGCGCGGGCCGAGCTCGCCTGATCGACGCGGTCCGCTTGTCCAACAACCCGCTCAGAGGCCCGGCGCTTCGTCCACGAAACGATGGCGGATTTCGGCGGCGACGCGCATCGGCGCCTCCAAGCTCGGCAGGTGGCCGCATTCCTCCAGAAGCACGAAGCGGGCGTCGGGCATGGCGCTCGCCATGGCCTCTCCGGCGGAAGGCGGCGAAAATTGGTCCTCCGCGCCCCAGAGAAGAAGCGCGGGGCAGGTGATACCAGAGACATCGGCTGTGCGATCGGGGCGCGAGAGCAGCGCCTCGTTCTGCGCCAGAAGAAGGCTCGCGCCGGCTCGCCCGGTCATCAGGCGGAATGTGTCGGCCGCCGCCGCACCGCGCCCTTCCGGCTCGAACACGATGCGCCGCGCCATGTCTTCCAGCATATCGGCTCCGCCATCGGCCTCGATCGCGGCGCGGCGGCGCTCCAGCGGCGCGGGGTCCGTCACCCCCGCCGGCCCCGCGCCCATGACCACGAGCCCCCGCACCTGGGCGGGCGCCATCAACGCCACCTCGCGCGCGACATGGCCGCCGAACGAGGTGCCGGCGACAAGAAACGGCCCCTCGCCGGCCGCATTCAGCACCGCCTTGGCACAGGCCTTCATGTCGGGCTCGGCCGGGATCACGGTCCGGTAGTCGAAGTCCGGCCGCAGCAGCGGCACGAGCGGTTCGTAGAGATCGCCGTCGCAGGCAAAGGCAGGAATGAAGACGAGGCGCATCGGGTCGCTCCGGTGTCGGGATCGGGGCACGGTTGCCTGATATAGGGCGCCATCCCCCGGTGCCGACGAGGAAGCGCGTCTTTCTCCACAAACGAAGTTTGCCCGCCTCCCCATTTGCTGCGCGGGCGAAGCGGGCGTAAGAGCCGGCATGGAACGTCCTCGATGCGACGCTCCGATCGGACCGGCCCGAGCAGGCCCGGATCGACCGCCGCCCATCCTTTGCGCCTTTCACGATCGGACCTTTCATGCAGACACGTCCTCTCGGCCGCACCGGTCTCCAGGTCAGCCGCATCTGTCTTGGAACCATGACCTTCGGCGAGCAGAACACGGAGAGCGAGGCTCATGCCCAGCTCGACCGCGCCCATGAGTTCGGCATCAACTTCCTCGACACGGCAGAGCTTTACCCGATCCCGCCCAAGGCCGAGACGCAAGGGGCGACGGAGCGCCATATCGGCTCCTGGCTGAAGGCCCGGGGCCTTCGCGACCAGCTGGTGATCGCGACCAAGGTCGTCGGCCGCTCCGACTCCACCTGGTTCCGCGCGGACGGGTCGAAGCCGCGCCTCGATATCCGAAATATTCGCGAAGCACTGGAAAGCTCGCTGAAGCGCTTGGGCGTCGAGGCGATCGATCTCTATCAGGTTCATTGGCCGGACCGGCCGACCTCGGGCTTCGGCTCCGTGCCGACGCGCTGGAAGTCGCCCGAAGAGGACCCGAGCGAAGTCGCCATCGAGGAAACGCTGGATGCGCTGGGCGAGCTCGTAAAGGAGGGCAAGGTCCGCCACCTCGGCCTGTCCAACGAATCCGCCTGGGGCACGATGCGCTACCTCGCCCATGCCGAGCGGACGGGCGCACCGCGCGTCGCCAGCATCCAGAACGCCTATAATCTCCTGAACCGGGTGTTCGAGCCGGCGCTGGCCGAGGTCGCGCTGCGTGAAGACGTCGGCCTTCTCGCCTACTCGCCGCTCGGCCAAGGCTATCTGACCGGCAAATATGCCGGCGGCGCGCGGCCGGCCGGCTCGCGCAAGGCCCTGTTCGACCGTCTTCAGCGCTATGAGAAGCCCGGCACGGCCGAAGCGGTGGACGCCTATGTCGCGCTGGCGGAGCGCTTCGGCTTGAAGCCCGCCACCTTCGCCAACGCTTTCGTTCTCGCTCAGCCTTTCGTCACGGCCACGATCATCGGCGCGACGACGATGGAGCAGCTGGAGGAATGCCTGGCGGCCGAACACGTCACCTGGACGGACGAGATGCAGGCGGCGGTGGATGCGGTTCACCAGCGCGTCGGCAACCCCGCGCCCTGATAGGGTCTGACCGGCCCACCCGCTTTTCGCGCGGGTCGGGCCGGCCTGCGTCGAAGGGCGTCGGGCCTATGGCCCCGCCTTCAATCCACGCTGGCGCGCTGGGGAACCTGGTTCGCGAAACACACGCGCGTCTTGCCGCGCCGCTTGCCTTCGTAGAGCGCATCGTCAGCGCGGCGCAGCAGCGTATCAGGCGTCAATCCGTCCTGTGGAGCCACGGTCACGCCGATCGTGGTGCCGACCTGAACCTCCACGCCGCTTTCTAGACGGATCGGCCGGCAGATCGCCTCGATCAAGGCTTCGGCCCGCGAGCGCGCGACGTCGGGAAACGGCACCGGGAGAAGCAGAACGGCGAACTCGTCGCCGCCGAGCCGGGCGGCGAGGTCGCACGGCGCCAATTGCGTTCGGATGCGATCGGCCACCGCGCGCAGAACCTGATCTCCCGCATCGTGGCCTTGGCTGTCGTTGACGGCCTTGAAGCCGTCGAGGTCGAGATACAGAAGCGCAAAGCCATGCTGCGACTCGATGAGGTTGCCGCAGGTTTCCTCCAGGCGCTCCGACAGCCGGATGCGGTTCGGCAGGCCGGTCAGCGGATCGTGCCGCACCTGCCATTCGCCGACGCTGAGAAGGCGGGCGGCCGCGTTGATCCGTCGATGGAGGAAATAGCCGCTGGCCGCACAGGCGAGCACCAGCGCCGCCCAGATCGGCAGGGCCACCCACAGAAGCTCGGCTCCCGCATGGGCGCTGCCCCATACGAAATAGGCGGTCGGCCGTCCGTCGATCGTGTCGATCGGCACGCTGGTCATATCGGAGGGCGGCTGGCGCTGCAATTGCAGGTTCTGAAGCGCCGAAGCCTGCTCCAGTTCCGTGATGATCTCCGCGTCGAGCCGTTTCACGAGGATCAGGACAGGCAGGTGCTGCTTGGCGGGAAAATCGCGCAGCGCCAAGGGCGTCACCGCCGCCATCGCCGGAATTCCGTCCGCCAGGAGATTGCCCACGGTGGCGTTGCCGGGCATCCAGCGGAGCACATCCGCCAGAAGCGGCTGGAGCCCCTGCGTCAGAACATCCTCGACCTTGGCTTCGATGCGCGCGCCGTCCCTGAAGGCGAAGAGGGTCTTGCCATCCGGTTGGACCACGAAAACGTCATCGACGCCGAAGGTGCGGAACACCGACAGGCCGACATTGGTCTCCATCCAGTCCAGATCCCTGGCGTCGATCACATGCGCGCCGACATCTTCCCAGGTGCCGTAATCGATGGTGGTGCGCTTGAGGTCGGTTTGGTTCATGCGCAGGGCCGCCGTCACCAGCCGTCGCTGCGCCTCGTCCATGGAGCGGGTCTGCTGGTTCGCCACCACCAGGATACCCGCCAGCAGGGCCGACAGGAGAACGCAGATCAGGAGGCCCAGCGGGACGATGAAGCGCCGGAGGGAGCGGCGGTAATGGCTGTCGAGACTGTTCATCGGGATGGCCGTTTTTTCACTCATCCTGCCCGAGCGAGATGAAGGAACAGCTGTCACGGAAGGCCGCGATTTAACGAAGGCACGAAAAAGGGACGGGTGTCGCCACCCGCCCCTTTCGATCGTCAGGTCCGTTTCAGACGGCGGACTTACTCCGCAGCGTCTTCCTTGGGGGCCTTCTTGACCTCTTCGCCGGTGGCCTGATCCACGACCTTCATCGAAAGGCGAACCTTGCCACGCTCGTCGAAGCCCATGAGCTTGACCCAGACCTTCTGGCCTTCCTTGACCACGTCCTGCGTCTTCTGAACGCGGTCTTCGGCGAGCTGCGAGATGTGGACGAGACCGTCGCGCGAACCGAAGAAGTTCACGAAGGCGCCGAACTCGACGCACTTGACGACCGTGCCCTCGTAGATCTCGCCGACTTCCGGCTCGGCCACGATGGAGTGGATCCACTTGCGGGCCGCTTCGATCTCCTTGCCCGAGGAGGAGGCGATCTTCACCGTGCCGTCGTCCTCGATATTGATCTTGGCGCCGGTCTTCTCGACGATCTCGCGGATGACCTTGCCGCCCGAGCCGATCACGTCGCGGATCTTGTCGGTCGGAATGTTCATCACTTCGATGCGCGGGGCGAACTCGCCCAGCTCGGCGCGTGCCGTGCCGAGGGACTTGTTCATCTCGCCCAGGATGTGGACGCGGCCGCCCTTGGCCTGATCGAGCGCGATGCGCATGATCTCCTCGGTGATGCCCTGGATCTTGATGTCCATCTGCAGCGAGGTGATGCCGTTCTCGGTGCCGGCGACCTTGAAGTCCATGTCGCCCAGGTGATCTTCGTCACCCAGAATGTCCGACAGAACCGCGAAGCGCTCGCCTTCGAGGATGAGGCCCATGGCGATGCCCGCGACCGGGCGCGCCAGCGGAACGCCGGCGTCCATCAGAGCCAGCGAGGTGCCGCAGACGGTGGCCATGGAGGACGAGCCGTTCGACTCGGTCACTTCCGAGACGGCGCGGATCGTGTAGGGGAAGGCTTCCTTGGCGGGCAGCATCGGGCGGATGGCGCGCCATGCGAGCTTGCCATGGCCGATTTCGCGGCGACCCGGCGAGCCCATGCGGCCCGTCTCACCCACCGAGTACGGAGGGAAGTTGTAGTGAAGGAGGAAGGTTTCCTTGTAGGTGCCCGTCAGGCTGTCGACGAACTGCTCGTCCTCGCCAGTGCCGAGCGTCGCGACCACGAGGGCCTGCGTCTCGCCGCGCGTGAAAAGCGCGGAGCCGTGGGTGCGCGGCAGGATGCCCGCTTCCGCCACGATCGGACGAACGGTGGAAAGATCGCGGCCGTCGATGCGGCTCTTGGTGTCCAGGATGTTCCAGCGGACGATCTTGGCCTGCAGTTCCTTAAAGACGGTGCCGACGTCTTCCTTGGAATAGCGGAGCTCGGTCGCGCCCTCGGGGAAGAAATGCGCCGTGACCTTCGCCTTCACTGCATCCACGGCGGCGTAGCGGGCCTGCTTGTCGGTGTTCTTGTAGGCGTCGCGCAGTTCGCCCTCGGCAAGCCCGAGCATCTCGCTCTCGAGCGCCGAGAAGTCGGGCGCATTGTGCTGGCGCGGCTCCTTGGCGGCGTGCTCGGCCAGCTTGATGATCGCGTCGATCACCGGCTGGAAGCCGCGATGACCGAACATGACGGCGCCGAGCATGGTCTGCTCGTCCAGCTCGCGGGCTTCGGACTCGACCATCAGGACGGCGTCCTGCGTGCCGGCCACGACGAGGTCGAGCTTGGACTCGGCCATCTCGTCCACATGCGGGTTCAGCTTGTACTCGCCGTTGATGTAGCCGACGCGCGCGCCGCCGATCGGGCCCATGAAGGGCACGCCCGAAAGCGTCAGCGCGGCAGAGGCGGCGACCATGGAGAGAACGTCGGGATTGTTTTCCAGATCATGCTGGAGAACGGTGACGACGACCTGCGTGTCGTTCTTGTAGCCTTCGGCGAAGAGCGGGCGGATCGGACGGTCGATCAGACGCGAGACCAGCGTCTCGTTTTCGCTCGGGCGTCCTTCGCGCTTGAAATAGCCGCCCGGAATGCGGCCGGCCGCGAAGGCCTTTTCCTGGTAGTTGACGGTCAGCGGGAAGAAGTCCTGGCCGGGCTTGGGGGACTTGGCCGAAACGACGGTGGCGAGAACGGTGGTCTCGCCATAGGTGGCGAGCACGGCGCCGTCAGCCTGACGGGCGATCTTGCCGGTTTCGAGAACCAGCGTGCGGCCGGCCCATTCGATCTCGACCTTATGGGTATTGAACATGAGAATATGCCTCTCGTGCGGGCCGCGATGGGCGGCCGGGGCAGAATTTCAAAACGCGCACGGGCAAGACGGCGGGGTGCTTCGCGGGGGGCTTTGCGAGCCGCCCGGTCACGCTGCGATCCGGGGCGCAAGCCCGCGAACCCACGCCGGGAAGCAACCGGCAATCCTGCCCCATGAGCGTTCCACTCGTCGGGAGGGCCAAGCCCTCCCTGGCAGCCCCCGCGATCGGCGCGGGTTTGCCGGGGCATGGGCCCTGCCCGAAGGGCGGGGCCAAGGGGCGGGCGGGGCAGGATCCGTGATCGGACCAGGCCCCGTCCGAATGGTTTTAGCGGCGCAGGCCGAGGCGCGTGATCAGCGTGGTGTAACGCGCTTCCTCGCGCTCCTTCAGGTAGTCGAGAAGACGACGACGCTGGGAAACGAGCTTCAGAAGGCCACGACGGGAGTGGTTGTCCTTCTTGTGGCCCTTGAAGTGCTCGGTCAGATTGGCGATGCGCTCCGACAGGATCGCGACCTGGACCTCGGGCGAACCCGTGTCGCCGGCCTTGGTGGCGTATTCCTTGAGAAGCTCGGACTTGCGCTCGGGCGTGATCGACATCGTGATGTCCTTCGTGTTGGAGGATGGGGTCGCCCATAGCCGGGATGTCGTCCAGCCAGGGCCATGAAAGCGCAAGGGGCGGCGTACCGCTCACCCTTTCGCGCTCCCGATATAAGCGGCTTTGCGCCAAAACACCAGCCCGGCCCTGAAGGCGGCGTTCCGGCCCCGAAAAACGCAAACGCCCGGCGGGGCCGGGCGGATGCGACGAAGGATCGTTTCGACGGAGCGGGGTGGCAACATTCGCCGCCCCAGGGTGGCGTCAGGCCGCGAGTTGCCGGGACGGGTGAATCGCAGCCTCGGGCTCGGGGCGGTGCTCCGTCCGCGCGGCGGTCGACGTTGCCGCCACCGGCACCCCAGCGCCCTGCGCCAGCTTTTCCAACTGGAAATAACCGATGCGGGACTGAAGCTCGTCCGAGTCGCCATTGAGATGGCCGGCGGCTGCGGACATCTGGACGGCGCCGTCCGAGTTTTCCTGCGTCACCTGATTCAACTGCTGCATGGCCTGGTTCATCTGCTCGATGCCGATGGACTGCTCGCGGCAGGACGCGGAAATTTCGCTGACGAGTTCGGACGTGCGCTGGATGCTAGGCACGAGCACGGTCAGCATCCGGCCCGCTTCTTCGGAAGCGCTCAGCGTTTGCTCCGACAGGGCCGCGATTTCCACCGCCGCGCCTTGGCTGCGCTCGGCGAGCTTGCGCACTTCGGAGGCGACGACCGCGAAACCCTTGCCGTGCTGGCCGGCACGCGCCGCCTCGATGGCGGCGTTCAGTGCCAGAAGGTCCGTCTGACGCGCGATTTCCTGCACCAGCGCGATCTTCTCGGCGATCTCGCGCATGGCCACCACGGAGGACTGCACCACCGTCTCACTCGACCGGGCGCCGGCGAAGGCTTCGCGCGCGACCTTTTCCGTCTGGGAGGCATTGTCGGCGTTCTGACGGATATTGGCCGCGATCTCTTCCATGGCGGAACTGGCCTGCTCGGAGGCCGCAGCCTGCTCGGCCGAGCCGGAGGCCAGCTGCTGCGACAGGCTGGCCGTGGTGCTCGCCGTACCAGACAGCGAATTGGCGGTGTTTCCCACAGCGGCGACGATCTCGTTGAGTTTGAGCCGCATCTGGCAGAGGGTCGTCAGGAGCGAGCCGATCTCGTCCTTTCGGCCATGCACGATGCGATGGGAAATATCACCCGAGCCGACGCGCAGCATGTTCTCGCGCAGAAGGGCAAAGCCAGCCGAGACGGTCATCAGCATCAGAGCCGCGAAACCGCCGCCGAACAATAAGGAGACGCCGACGATCGCGACCGTCTCGGTCCAGACCCTATCATAGCTCTCACCCGCCCGGGCGACGAAAGTCGTCACATTGGTTTTCGCAGCCTTGCTTGCCTGCGCCAGTTCATTGTCGATGCGCTGGGCGGCCGGCCCCTCGTCCTTGGTGATCGCGTTCAGGATCTCGGCCGAAGGGACGCCCGTGTTGATGTCCCGAAGGATCGCGTCCATTTGCGCCCGCAGCGATACGAGGGATGCGGATAGCGTTTGGACAGTCCCGCGCTCGCCGGTGGGCAGCGAAGCCTCGTAGGCTTTCAGCGAGACATCGACTTCACGCCAGATGCCGGCATATTCGGACTCGATGGCTCCACGCGCGTCGGCGGGAATAACCAGCGCCTTGAACATGAGACGGCGCGCTTCGCTGAGTTGAAGCTGCAAATGCCCGGACGCATCCACCTGCTGAAGCGGGCCTTCCGCCAATGTGGTCAAATCCACAAACGTTCGCCTGGACTGCTCCAGCGCCAGATAGCTCCCCGCCGCTCCCAGAACTGTCAGCAACAGAAACGATACAGCCAAACGAACCTTGAACGAATACCACATACCCATCGCCATGACCCCACGATCGATACCGACCTCATCAATTGCAAGCGATGACATACACAGCTTAACCCTCTGCCAACGCAGCGAGCTGAATTTTTACTTCCGAATCTTACAACTTAGAGGGGATTTAGCGACGTTCCGCAATCTTTTGATTTTAATAACCAAATATCTCGGTGCAAGGATAGCAGAAGTATCCGCATCATAGGTGCTTAATACAGATTACGGAAAATTAAATACTGCCGCAAACTTGAAGTCGACCAGAATGGCTTCCACATCCCGAATTGTAATAATATAACATTACAGATCAGCTGGGGGTTATACTCTGGCTCGTCACGAGAGTGTTACGCAGAGGTCCTATTGCGCATCCGATCCCACCTCACAGGAGGCCTTCGATGCGTCGTCTTCTTGCCCTGCTCGCCTTGTCCAGCGCGCTTCCCCTCGCGGCCCAGGCTGCCACCGTGATGCCGCTCGACCGCGCGACCATCCTCGCCGGCTCCCCTTTCGATATGAAGGTCGAGTTCAAGGGTGTCGTGAAGCCCGGTGACGTCACCGTCACGATCAACGGCAAGCCCGCCGCCGAGGTTCTGGGCCAGCCGGTCGAGTTCATCGAAAAGGAAGACGGCGTCGAGGCTTCCGCCGTGCGCATCCAGGGCGGCCACATCCTGGCGCCCGGCAGCTACAAGGTCGAAGCCAAGGCCGGCGACGAAACCCAGAGCGTGACCTGGGACGTGTTCGGCACGCCCGCCATCGCCAAGGCCAAGAACATCATCTTCCTGCTGGGCGACGGCATGACGGTCGCCAACCGCACCGGCGCGCGCATCATGTCCAAGGGCATGACCGAGGGCAAGGCGAACGGTCGCCTCGCCATGGACGATCTGGACCACATGGCCTTCGTCGGCACCTCGTCCACCAACTCGGTCGCCACCGACAGCGCCAACACGATGTCGGCCTACATGACCGGCCACAAGACGGCGATCAACGCGCTCGGCGTCTATGCCGACCGCACCAAGAATTCCTTCGACGATCCGAAGGTCGAGACCATCGCCGAGGCGCTGCG
Source organism: Aureimonas sp. D3 (assembly GCF_001463805.1). NCBI lineage: Bacteria > Pseudomonadati > Pseudomonadota > Alphaproteobacteria > Hyphomicrobiales > Aurantimonadaceae > Aureimonas > Aureimonas sp. D3. The sequence continues at coordinate 31,316 of NZ_BBWM01000047.1, forward strand.
CCGCACCACCAAGAAATCGGTCGGCATCGTCGTCACCTCCGAGCTGGAGGACGCCACGCCCGCCGCCGTGGTGGCCCACACGCGCAAGCGCGCCGACAAGCCCGAGATCGTGGACATGATCTTCAAGGTGAAGCCGGACGTGCTGCTCGGCGGCGGCTCGGCCTATTTCCTGCCGCAGTCCACCCCGGGCTCCAAGCGCAAGGACGACAAGAACTACATCCAGATGTTCCAGGACGCCGGCTACGCGCTGGCGACCGACAAGGGTGAGCTGGAAGCGGCCAAGACCTCGAACCAGGACAAGCTTCTCGGCCTGTTCCACACCGGCAACATGGACTTCATGCTCGATCGCGGCTTCCTGAAGAAGGGCACCGTGTCGAAATTCCCGAACCAGCCGGGCCTCGTGGAGATGACGGAAGTCGCGCTCGACAAGCTGTCGAAGAATCCCGAGGGCTTCTTCCTGATGGTCGAAGGCTCCTGCATCGACAAGGCCTCGCATCCGATGGATTTCGAGCGCTCGATGATCGACACGATCGAGTTCGACAAGGCCGTCGGCGTCGCGCGTGAGTTCCAGAAGACCCATCCCGACACGCTGATCGTCACCACCGCCGACCATACGCACGGCATCTCGATCATCGGCACGATCGACGACGACAAGCCGGGCACCGACATGCGCGAGAAGGTCGGCGTCTATGCCGAGGCCGGCTTCCCGAACTACGAGGACAAGGACGGCGACGGCTACCCGGACAAGGTGGACGTGTCGCGCCGCCTCGCGATCTTCGCCGCCGACTTCCCCGACTATTACGAAACCTTCCGCCCGAAGATGGATGGCCCGTTCGAGCCCGCCGTCCAGAACGAAAAGAAGGAATATGTGGCGAACGAGGCCTATAAGGCCGTGCCGGGCGCGGTCTTCCGCGAAGGCAACCTGCCGCGTTCGGCCGACACGGCCGTCCATGCCGTGGACGACGTCGTGCTCCAGGCCGCCGGCCCCGGCGCCGACGAGTTCAAGGGCTACATGGAAGAAAGCGACATCTACCGCGTTCTGGCCGACGCTTTCGCGCTCGCCCCGCAGAAGAACTGACCGCTCGTTCTGAACCGCCATCTCGGGTCCCGGCGCTGACCGCGCCGGGACTTGTCGCCATTTGGAGGAGGCTTGCCCATGGCCAGTTTCGCCCCGACCCGCCGGCGCCTGATCGGCTCGGGTCTCGCCGCCCTTGCCACGCTCGCGCTCGCGCCGCGCCAAGCCCTGGCCGCGATCGAGCGGATCGGCTTCGACGATCTCTACGGCAAGATCAGCGTGCTCGGCCTGTCCTTTTCCGACAAGGCCAAGGCGCTCACCGGCCAGAGTGTCGAGATGCAGGGCTTCATGGCCCCGCCCCTGAAGGCCGAGGCGAAGTTCTTCGTGCTCACCGAAATTCCGATGTCGCTCTGCCCCTTCTGCTCATCCGACGCGGACTGGCCAGCCAATATCGTCGTGGTCTATCTGAAGGAAGCGCAGACCTTCGAACAGGCCAACAAGGTGATCGAAGTCTCCGGCCGCTTCGAGATCGGCTCCTGGACCGACCCCGAAACCGGCTTCGTCAGCCTCGTGCGCATCGTCGATGCCCGGTTCCGGACGGTGTGACCGACATGCCGGCGCTTTCCATTCGCGATCTCGACATTCGCTTTGCCGGCCTCGACGCGCCGGCGCTCGCCATTCCCGTCCTCGACCTGGCAGCCGGCGCGCGCGTGGCGCTGACAGGCGCGTCGGGTTCGGGCAAGACGACCTTCATCAACGCCGTCAGCGGACTGGAGCGGGTGCGCCAGGGCCTGGTGCGCTGGGGCGAGACGGATCTCGCCACGCTGGGTGAGGCCAAACGCGACCGCTGGCGCGCGGCCTCGATCGGCCTCGTGATGCAGGATTTCCACCTGTTTCCCGGCCTCTCCGTGATGGACAATGTGCTCCTGCCCCATCGCCTGTCCCGCGCCCTGCCGCTGGCCGAGGCGCGCGCCGAGGGCGAGCGACTGCTCGACCGCTTCGGCATCGTCCGACAGGCGCAAAGGGTCGAGACGCTGTCGCGCGGGCAGATGCAGCGCGTCGCCATCGCCCGCGCCTTGGCTGGCCGACCCGGCATCCTGATCGCCGACGAGCCGACCGCCAGCCTCGACGCGGAAGCGGGCGCGGCGGTGGGCGACCTTCTCCTCGAACTCAGCGCCGAGACCGGCTTCACGCTGATCGTCGCCACGCACGATCCGCATCTCGTGGCGCGCATGAGCCGCGTCTTGCGGCTCGCCAATGGCCAACTCGCGCCGGAGCACTGATCCCATGTTCGGTTTCATCTGGGCCGATCTCCGGCGGCACTGGGCGGGCGTCCTCGCCGTCGTTCTTCTGATCGCGCTGGCCAGCGCGCTCGGCACCTGCGTCACGCTCGGCGAGCGCGCCATCCGGCTCGGCAGCGCGCGCGCCGCCTCGGCCTTCGATCTGGTGATCGGTGCGCCGGGCAGCGAAACGCAGCTCGTGCTCTCGTCCGTGTTTCTCCAGCCCGCGCCCCTCCCCCTTCTGCCCGGTCGCACACTGGCAGCCCTGCGGGCCGACCCGCGCGTCGCCTATGCCGCGCCGGTCGGCTTCGGCGATTTCGTCGGCGACGATCCCGTGGTCGGCACCACCGGCGACGTCGTCGGCGGCCTCGGTGGCCTCACGGAAGGACGGACTTTCCAGAAATTGCAGGACGCCGTGGTGGGCTCCGCGGTCGCGCGCCCCATCGGCTCGCGCTTCAAGCCGCTGCATGGCCGCCTATCGGAGGGTGGCCATGTCCATGGTGCGATTTCCTACGAGGTGGTCGGGCGCATGAAGCCGACCGGCACAGCTTGGGACAAGGCCATTCTCGTGCCGATCGAGGCCGTCTGGCTGGCGCATGGCCATGAACCGGGAAGCAAGGACCATGGAGCGGACGAGACCGCCCATGGCGAGGAGGCCGCGCGCGGCGGCGTCGGCATCGCGGTGCTGGCAGCGGACTACGATCAGCAGGCCGAGGAAGCCCGCCGCAGCGTCGATCTGAACCGTCCCATCGATCCGGCCGCGCTGGAGCGGCCAGATGCGCCCGGCGTCCCGGCCATCGTGGTGAAGCCGCGCACCATCGCGGATGCCTACAAGCTGCGCCAGAACTATCGGCACGACGGAACGCTCGCGGTCTTCCCGGCCGAAGTTCTGACGCGCCTTTACGGGACGCTCGGCGACGCGCGCACGGTTCTGGCCGCCATCGCCTATGGCGCGCAGGCGCTGGTCGGCGCGGCGATTCTCTTCGTCGTGATCGTTCATGTTCTGCAACGACGCCGGCAGATCGGCGCGCTCCGCGCCTTCGGGGCACCGCGCCTGTCGATCTTCGCCATCGTCTGGGCCGAGATTTTCGCGATGGTCGGCGCGGGCGTCGTTCTCGGCTTCGGCTTCGGCTTTGCGGCCGCCAGCCTCCTGGCGCAGGTCGCGGGCGGGGCGAGCGGCATCGCGCTTCCCGTGGAGCTGCGCGCCGGCGATCTCACGACGCTTCTCCTGCTTCTCGCCGCCGTCGCGCTCGCGACGCTCGTTCCCGCCAGCCTTGCCTATCGCCAGTCCCCGGCCGAGGCGCTGCGGGGCTAAGAGCCGGTTCGTGGAGATTGGGCCTGTACCTGCGGGCCGGCGACTTGATACGACGGGGCGCCCGCGCCAAGCGGGCATGACGCAACGAGAGGCACCCCCTTGCAGCTCACATCCACGATATCAGCGCTTCGCGAGCGTCTCGACACCGAGCGCGCGGCCGGCCGCTCGGTCGGTCTCGTTCCGACCATGGGCTATCTGCATCAGGGCCATATGGCGCTGGCCGCGCGAGCCAGACGCGAAAACGATATCGTGGTGCTGACGATCTTCGTGAACCCGACGCAGTTCGGCCCGAACGAGGACTTGGCCACCTATCCCCGCGACCTGCCGCGCGATCTCGACCTCTGCCGGGCGCATGGGGTGGACGTCGTTTTCGCCCCCGATGTCGCGGAAATCTATCCCGAGCCGATCCGGACCCATGTCGATGTCGAGGGCCTGTCGGACGTCTTGATCGGCCGGCACCGGCCCGGCCATTTCCGGGGCGTCGCGACCGTGGTCACCAAGCTCTTCAACATCGCCCAGCCGCACCGCGCCTATTTCGGCGAAAAGGACTTCCAGCAGCTCGCCGTGATCCGCCGCATGGCGCACGATCTATCCTTCCGCACGGACATCGTCGGCGTTGCGACCGTGCGCGAGGCCGACGGGCTCGCGGCCTCCTCGCGCAATGCCCGGCTGACGCCCGAGGACCGCGCGGCGGCCGTAGTGATCTCCCGCGCTCTCGACGCAGCCGAACGCGCGGCCCGCTCGGGCGAGCACGACGGCGCACAGCTTCTGGCCGGAGCGCGCGCCATGATCGAGGCCGAGCCCCGCGCCCGGCTTCAGTCGCTCGACCTGTGCGACGCTCAATCCCTGGAGCCGCTGGAGCGCCTGTCCGACCGGCCCGCCGTGCTTCTCGTCACCGCCCATTTCGGGCAGGTCCTGCTGATCGACCAGCGCGTCCTGCCCCTTCCCGTCGAGGGAGGAGAGGCATGAGCGCGCGCAGCGAGACCAAGCGCCTCAGCGTGCCCGATATCCGCGCGCGCAAGGGCGGCACGCCGCTGGTCGCGCTGACCGCCTATAGCGCGCTGACGGCGCGGCTGGTGGATGCGCATGCCGACATTCTTCTCGTCGGCGACAGTCTCGCCATGGTCGAGCACGGCATGGACACGACGCTGGGCGCGACGCTCGACATGATGATCCTGCACGGGCAAAGCGTCATGCGAGGCTCGGCCCGGGCCTTGGTCGTGGTGGACCTGCCCTTCGGCACCTACGAGGAAAGCCCGCAGGCGGCCTTTCGCAGCGCCGCGCGCGTTCTGTCGCAAACCGGCTGCTCAGCAGTGAAGCTCGAAGGCGGCGCGGGCATGGCCGAGACGATCGGCTTTCTCGCCGCGCGCGGCATTCCCGTGATGGCTCATATCGGGCTGACGCCGCAATCGGTCATGACGCTCGGCGGTTTCCGCACGCAAGGGCGCGAGCGCGCCGAATGGGAGCGGATCGAGGCGGACGGGCGCGCGGTGGCGGAGGCCGGCGCCTTCGCGGTGGTGGTGGAAGGCGTGGTCGAGCCGCTGGCCGAGCGCATTACGGCCGCTCTGTCGGTGCCGACCATCGGTATCGGCGCTTCGGCGCGCTGCGACGGGCAGATCCTCGTTCTGGAAGACATGCTGGGCTTCAACGCGCGCGTGCCCCGCTTCGTGCGCCGCTTCGGCGACGTCGGCGCGGCGATCGACAAGGCGGTCGGCGACTATGCCGAGGCCGTGCGCGAGCGCAGTTTCCCCGGCCCGGACCATGTCTATCAGCCGAAGGACTGACCATCCTTGCGCCAGTCCCTCGCCCTGACGGCGCTTCTGGTGCCCGATTACGACGTGGGTCTCGGCTTCTATGTCGGCGTGCTCGGCTTCGACCTCGTGGAAGACCGAGCCCTTTCGCCTGACAAGCGCTGGGTCGTGGTACGTCCCAAGGGCTCGGCGGGCGGCCTGCTGCTGGCGAAAGCCGCCGACGCGCGCCAAGCCGCCCGGATCGGCGATCAGACGGGCGGGCGCGTCTTCCTGTTTCTGGAAACGGACGATTTCGCGCGGGAGCACGCCGCGATGCTGTCGCGCGGCGTCCCCTTCGAGGAAGCGCCGCGCCGCGAACCCTATGGCACGGTCGCGGTGTTTCGCGACCCGTTCGGCAATCGCTGGGATTTGATCCAGCCGAACGCAGACTGACGGGAGCGGCCGGGGCAGGACCAACCAACCCTTAACTAACTTTCCGACCGGACCCATCAGTGGGACCGATTAAGCCGCTCCATCCAAGCTCTTCGTATTCCTGAACTTCGCGATGACAGCGGTCTTCTGTCTAGCTCTATCGCGCAAGGGCGCTGGAGAGCCAGCTTGGGGTCCGATTCTTCTCCTGAACGCTGCGACGGCGCTGTTTCCATCACTCCGGCATCACGAGCGCTCCTCAATCGAGGCTGGCGGTTCGGAAGGGTGATGGCGCACCGCTTCTCCCTGATCCTGCCGGTCTCTCCGGTCCTCGCGATCAGGGTGGTAATGTGTCGCTCGCGTGGACGAGCGGGCTTGCCGCGACACGGCTGGCCGTGTCCGTTATTGGCGTCCTGGCACCGCTCCGCCTGCTGCTGCAGATCGGGATCGGACGCTGCGATCCCTACACCGTCATGGTGACCACGGCAGCGTTGCCGGCCCTGACTTTCGCGATCGAAGCCATCTCACCGGCTTATGCCGGGTCGTGGCTGACAGCGGTTGGCGCCGCGATCGTTTGGGTTTCTCGTATCGGATGTCGCCGCGAAAAGGCGCTGACGGGCGTCCGCCATCGCATGTCGTCAGCGCCCGAACGGTCGGGCAATCAGTCCGACCGCCCATCGACACGGGCGAAGCGGTCGCCTAGACGCGATCCAACCGCTATCGACACGTCCTTGCGGTTCCTGGCTCACCTACGTCTCCGCCGAAAGCTGCCGTTCACCAGAACCACTGGCCTCGGACCGCCATGCTAGACTGGATTGCGTTCGTACCGCAGAACCCCGTCGATGCGTGGTCCCGCCGACGATGCATCGGTTGGATGCCGTATGCCGTCGTTGACGGGCACCTCATCGAAGTCGAACGGGCTCACGCCGTCCAGACAGGCGACATTGATTCCGTATTGGTTCGGATTCGAGCGACGCTGATGGTGGGTATAAATCCCACAAACGGAGCAGAAGTAGTGCTTCGCGGTCTTGGTCCCGAACTGGTAGAGAGTCAGGGCGTCCATGCCTCGCGTGATCTCGATATCGTGCAGGTTCGCGGAAACCGCGATCGCCCCACGCATCCTGCAATAAGAACAAGTGCATCGCCGTGCAGTTCGCAGACCGTCTGTCAGTTTGACGCGGAAGCGGACCGCGCCACAGTGACAGCCGCCTTGTCGATCTCCCACTTCGGGTTCCATCACTCCAACCTTCTCGTATCATGACGCGGAGCGTCAATCCGAACTGGCGCCTCGAACGCACCGAAAGCGATTACATCACCGGATGCCAAATGGGTCGATGCCTGCTTCTGAACTCCAAAGCCGACAGTCCGGACGCCACCCAGCCTTCCCTTAGGAATAGGGCCGGGTCATTGATACCCATAGGAGCGCAGTAGATAGCTCGTTCCGAGCATTCCCCCAAATCCCGCGACAACACAGGCGAGCGCCACGATGTTTCCGAACGGCCTCATACGCTTCCGCTCGGCGTCACGCATGAGCGGTTCCGTTCTGGCTCCCAGCAGCATCATTACGAGACCCATAACGATCAGGGGCCCGACCAAGAAGGAAGCCATCGACCAGACGCTGACCTCGGGCGCGCCTTGTCGAGCGAGCCTCAAACGGTCGAAGATGGTAGGCCATGACATAGCAATCCCGGCCACCACGCTGCCAAGTCCGTAAAGGCGAGCTTTCACATCGTCATTCATGGGTATCTCCCGTGATGGATCGAGCGGAGTTGGCATGCTTCCATTCGCTCACGCAACCGCAGCAATCGATCCCTTCACGCATTCATAAGGACCACACCATCAGGCCTGGGATCGAACACATAGCAATGTGTCGAGGACCCGGCCTAGGCATCGGGAGGCGATGCCTGCGGTTTACGATCCGGCGCTCGGATCGACATATTGCTTCAACACGGCGATGTCTGCGAAAGGCGCAGGCCACAGCACGATTCGGTAGTGATCGTTCCCATCGAGCCCGTCGTCGCTCAATGTTCTCAACCCACCGTGATGGGCTCTGACACGGTAGGTGCCTGCCGGAACCGTTAGGATGTCGATCGATCCCCCGGTGCATTCGTGGATCTCGAGCTTGCCGGACGGCACGGCGAGACTGGCTTCGGCGACATGATCCCATGCATCGAGAGCGACCTCGGGCGCTTCGTCCCTGATCTCGACCGTGACCGGCACCTCCATGTTGCGTTCGGGCTGAACGACGATCACGAATGGGGCGGTTTTGATGCGCAGAACCGTATCGGCCTCCGTATAGTCCGTAGGCGCATCCGGGCTCTCCCCATGATCCCACAGGTAAAACTGGTGGTAGTCGGCCAGGATTCTGTAGCGCTTGATCATGCCGGGCTCTGCCGTTTTTCACGGGCTGGGAACGCGACCGTACCAGATTGCAAACGTTTGCTATACGGAGATAGACTGGCCCCGTGCGGCCGTAGAGGCGGCCACCTGCGCCGCGTGGAAGCGGCCGTTCGTTGGAAGTCCGCCGGCATCGGGATGGAAGACTACGTTTCGTTAGGTAGATTTCGTCAGGGATCGAGGGTCGTTGATGCCTGTCTATCCGATCCCCAACGTCACCGTGCGTGATGCTGCGGCCTTCGAGACTTATCGCTCCCGCGCGGCCGCATCGATCGAAGCTTTCGGCGGCCGCCATCTTGTCCGTGGCGGAGCGATCAGCGTCCTCGAAGGAGAACCGCACCACCCCGCCATCGTCGTCGTTGAGTTCCCCGACGCAGCAACGGCGCGGAGGTGGTATGCCTCGCCAGAATAGGCCGCTGCCCTGGAAGTGCGGGATCAAACCCTCGTTCGCAGCCTCATCCTTGTGGATGGAGTGAACCTCGGTCGAGGATCGGGAACCATCCGGCAGGCTGCGTTGGCTCTACTGGCTCATCGCCTTGGAGCAGATCAGCCGGAAACCACCCCGCCGAACTCATCGCAGCAACGCCCCGTCCGTGACGTTCAAGTACTATCCCGGTTTTCTTGACAGCGGACGTTCCTGATGTGTCGCGGGACGCCAGGATGCGTTCACGGGCGTTCGGGTGTTGCGGACCAGTTCCCCGGATGGCTTCGATACGAGCGGCAGACTCGTCGGGTGATCGGGTCGAGGTGTCCAGTTCCAGATCGTGGATGCCAGGAACGTGGACCGCTGTCTGCCAAGCCACGATCGGTTGGGGAACCATCCCAATGACGGTTTCCCTGGCATAGACGCCTTCCTTCTTCCACCGGGCTCGGCTGCACACGACGATTCTGAAAGGACCGAAAGCTGCCGGTCCGCTTTTCGGCCGCAAGGCAGAAAAGCGGAGGTTCAGAGATTTGGGTTGTGCGGACCTGCCACCAGAGGACCACCCCGCCATGCCGAAGTGAATCTCTTCGTGCTTCCAGGGGGGTGTTCCCGAAACTCTCTCGCCACAGGGCGTGACGTCAGCGGTCGATCCGAGGCTGCCTAGCGCCTCGGATCGGATCAACCCAGCATGGCCAGGCGGTCACATGGGGGGAACGACGCCCTGGTTTCCCACCACCACGAAGGCGGTGGACAGCGTACCGTCGGGGGCCTTCGTGGCGGGCACGAAGACCGGCGCGCCAGGCTTCAGATCGGCTGCGCTCGCATCGGCGAAGGTTACGACGGGTATGTTGGCCGGGAGCGAAACCGTCTTGGAGCCGGTGGGATAGGTCAGGGTCAACTGGCGGCCCGATACGTTCTCCACCGCGTTGGAAACCGTGGCATTGGTCATCGTGGAATTGGGTTGCAGATCCCACGGGAAGCTGCCCTCGTTGGCGCCCTTCATTGCTGCAGGAAAGATCAGGACTTCCAACGCCCCTGCAGGCTGGCTGCCGGATGCGGGAGTGGAGGCGACCCCGACATAATCTCCCGGCTTGATGTCACTCGCTGCGGCCGTCTTGATACCGCGCAGGCCGACATTCGGTGCCATCTGGATCTTCACCACAGGCCCCTCACGCGAGTTCACGGACAGGGTCTGGCCCTCGACGGCCGCGATCGTTCCGCGCACGCGTGCCGGCTGTCCGTCCTGGGCTTGTGCCCATGAGGTTGCGAGAAGCAGCGAACCGACGACAAGACTCATGGAACGGGACAGGCGCATGGGGCACTCCGTTGGTTGAGGCGCGATCAAATCGCGACCAGGTTTTCATCCATAAGCTTCTGCCTTCGCGTTGGTTTCGTGGCGAAGCGTTGCGAAATCCCGCAAGCGTCCTCGTCGGCGGCACATCGGGCGGCTGCGATCGCGGCCCGACGATCGGACGCCGGCTCGATGATGCCGCCACGGATCGAAACGCACCTGTTTGTCCCAACGTCCACGACGCTGACCGACCGCCATCTGCGTCATGGGAGGCGGGGAGCCCGGGGGCGATAGCCGTTCCGATGTTGGGCGAGAGGGAGGGCAGGCTTCGCGCCGTCACGCACGGGACGGCTGTTCGGCGCGAAGCCAGATCGTCCGGGCATGCCTATGTCTCAATCAAGCCCGGGCGATAAAGACCCGGTGGCGGTGACCCGCCGCCGGGCCATTGGGCGCTCAGTTCGCCGGAGGTATCGGCGCGCCGAGAGGCGCGGGCGGCGCCGGCGGCACGCTCATGTCGGGGATGCGGTCGGTGAGCGGCTTGGCGGCCGCCAAGCAGGCCGCCATCGGCTCGTCGCCGCAGGTGACGCGGATGCCGGCGTCACGGCCGAGCCGGATCTCGACGCCCTTGCCCATCGGCGGGGGTGGCGGCGGCCCGCGATGGTCGCCCGGTCGCGGCGCTTCGCCCGGCGGGGGCGGTGGCGGCATGTCGCCGGGCGCGGGACGGGCGTCCCCTCCCGGTCCCGGCATCGCCGCTGTGGCCGGTGGCGGGGGCGGAGGAGCGTTCGGCTTGGGAGCCGTCTGCGCCGACGCGAATGAGGTAAGCCCGACGGCGAGCGCCGTTGCGAGCAGAGCTGACTTGATCATGGGGTTCTGTCCTTGAACGAAATGCCCGATCCGGCGCCTTGCGGATGGAGCTCGAGCCGCGGTGCCCGAAGAGATGGACATCGAAGGGGCCTGCGATCGATCCGGCGGTCTCGCCGGACATTTGGATGAGAAGGGGCGGCCTGGCTGCGCGACGCTCAGTTCGCGTCGGGGGCAGCGTCCGGGCCGGCTGGCCCGGCATCGCGGAGGCCATGGCCGGGCGCGCGATGAGGCGGCGGGGGCGGATCGAGCTCGTCGATCCGCTGATCGGCATGCTGGATGGCGCTCGCATGGAGGAACCCATCGCGGAAACGGCCTTGAACCGTCACCGTCTCGCCAGCGGCAACGAGCTTTCCTCCTTCCCCCGCACGCCCGGTTTCCACCAGAGCTTTCGCGGTGCCCTCGCTCAGGACGAACTTGTTGCCGTAGACCTCGGCGACCTGTCCGGCGATGCCGACCGAGGACGCGTTCGAGAGTTGGCTGATCGGCGTGGTCGCAAGGCTGGTGTCGAATGTGACCTCGGGGTGCTGGCTCGCGCTCCAGGCCGCCGCGCCGCCGGCAAAGCCGAGCGCCAGGATGCCGAGGGCACCCGCGCCCAGAAGAGCGTTCCGCCGGGATGGCCGCGCTCGGCGCGCCGCCGGCGAGGATAGGTGCGACGCTTCGGCGCGAGCCTGATCGGGTGTGTCGTGGAGATCGTCGGTCATCGTCATCATCCTTTGGGTTTCGGTGATGACGGTCTTAGGCCCGGTCGGCACACAGCACGCTGAACCGGTCAGTTCAGCTTCGGTTCATGTGGTTGTCCTGGTCACGCAGCAGGTTCGCCACGTCGGAAATGATGCCCACCTCCTCACGCGGTGACCGAGTTCGGGCGCGCCTCTCCGATGGATCGCCTCCACAGATCTGGAGCCGGTCAAGAAAACAACGTCGAAGGCCAGGGTGCTCCGGTGAGGTTCCGGTATCATCGGCCTGCGGCGGGCTCGAGCGAAGCCATGACGTATCCCTGTGAAGGAGGACCTTCGGTCCGAGGCCGTTATCGATGTGAGCCAGCGATGCAAACGGTCAGGGCGGTTGGAGCCGAAAGCGGCCCGTCAGTTTTTTGGGCGAGATCGCGCAGGAATGGCTCTTGTGCTGTCGACCCGTTCGGAACGCTCTGCTTCCCGCCAAACGAACCGATCGCTCTGCTTCGCGTGCCGTGACTTGAAAACCGCACGCCCTGACCTCTGTCCCATCACGGATCAGTGATGGGTTGCGAGGCGCATGACTATGGAAAGCTCGATGGCACAACGGAGCGCCATCGGCACTCAAACGCCAGAATCTGGAAGTTCGCCGGACGATCGCTCTGATGCTCAGCAGCGTTTGGACGCCTTCTTGGCTTGGCTGGCTGCGGATCGAGGTCTGGATCGGTATCCGATGCCTGCGACGGTCGCTCTGCGCAGCACGCGGGCCGATGGCCCTTCGCTCGCTCGCGCACTTGCAAGCATGGACGCCCCCGCTGTCTGGTGGGACGCCCAAGGGCGAAGGCTGAATCTCAGCGATGCCGTGCTGTCGGGCTTTTCCCTCACGGATGCGGATTTTTCCAGCGCCAATCTGAAACGCGCCGATCTGACGAAGGGCGTCGGACGCGGGATGCGGCTGGACGGTGCGCTGATCGAAGAAGCCAGCTTCAAGAACGGGGACTTCAGTGGAGCTTCGTTCAACGCTGCGGTTGCAGGCCAGGCCTCGTTCCAGGGGGCGATGCTCGAGGATGCACGGTTCACATCCGCCCATTTGCGCTTTGCACGGTTTCAGGCAGCGCTTCTGGACGGGACCGATTTCGAAGCGGCCGACGCGTGGGGGGCAGACTTCACGGGAGCCGATGCCGACCGCACCGTATTTCGCAAGGCCCGCCTCGACGAGGCGAACCTGTCGGACGTCAATCTGACCTTTTCGGACTTCGAAGGAGCCAGCCTCAAAGGAACGAAGCTGCGCGGATCGAGATTGCGCGGATCGAACTTCGCAGGCGCCACGCTCAGCGGCACGGATTTCGAAGGGGCCGACCTTTCCGAAACGCGGCTCATTCGTCTCGACCTGTCGAATTCCAACCTCAGGCACGCCCGCTTCAACGGTGCCTGGATCGAGGGATGCCGGCTCCGGGTCGAGCAGCTCGATGGTGCCGTAGGCGAGGAAATCGACCGAAACTATGACGGCGCGCGCGGGAGCTACAGCGTGCTGGAGGCCAATTTCACCAGCATCGGAGCCAAGGCGGAGGCCGGTTGGGCTTACAAGAAGGGCCGCAAGATGGGCTGCCTGAGTTCCTGGACCAAGGCGCGCGAAGCCACGCACCGGAAAGACTGGGGCCCAGCCCTGCTTCATACCTATGCCTGGGCCTCGGATCGGTTCGTGGAATGGCTCTGCGACTACGGAGAGAGCATGTCGCGGGTCTTGCGGGCTTTCCTGATCCTGATCGCGCTTTTCGCCGCCCTGTACGGTCTCTTGGGTGGGCTCGTTCCGCATGGAGAAGAGACCGCGACGCACAGTTTGATCGACATCGTCAGCTACAGCGCGCTCAACATGATGACCTCCAACCCGCCGGAAATCGGAATGTCCGTGGTCGGACGCACCGCCAATATCCTGGTCGGACTGCAGGGCGCTCTCGGTATCATCCTGATGGGACTGTTCGGCTACATTCTGGGAAATCGCATTCGGCGTTGACCGGTGGCACAGAGCACGAAAGGGGATCGCAAACCCGACCGAATGCGAGGGCCTTGGTCCATCGTGGTTGAAGAAGCAAGCATAGGCTGCCCCCCCTTGAGACGCACGCAATGGGCCGAAAGCTGCTGGTCCGCTTTTGGGCGAAAGCTAACTCCTGCCGTCAACGAGATCAGAAAGACCGAAGTTGCGGCCCATCTTCGGGAGGATCAAACTCGCGACGAAAGCTAGTTGGTTAGATCCAGAGGACCGCTTTGGAGGGGAGCCAAGACGCTCGGAACAAATCCGGGATGGATGCAGAAAGCCGCCTGGATCAACTCCGGCGGCTTCCTTTGGTCAGCTTAAGGGCTTGCAGGTTGAGCGCAATCACTTGCGCCAGGGGTGCAATCACTTGCAGGCGCGCGGTGCACGCCGTCAGATGTCGAGATTGGCGACTTGCAGCGCGTTGTCCTGGATGAACTCGCGGCGCGGCTCCACCTCGTCGCCCATCAGGCGGGAGAAGAGCTGGTCGGCATCCGTCGCGTCGTTGATCTTGACCTGAAGCAGCGAGCGCACTTCGGGGTCGAGCGTGGTTTCCCAGAGCTGCTCGGGGTCCATCTCGCCAAGGCCCTTGTAGCGCTGGGTGGACAGGCCCTTGCGGCCGACCTCGAACACGGCGTTCACGAGATCGAGCGGCCCGAGAATGGCGCGCTCGGTTTCCTTGCGCTTCAACATGGGCGACAGCGGATAGACCTCCGCCAAACGCGCCGAGAGGCGATGCAGCGCAATGGCGTCCGCCGAATGGATCAGCGCCGCGTCGAGCGCCTGCACGTCGAGAACGCCGCGCACGGTGCGCTGGAAGCGATAGCCGCCCATGCCGTCGGATTCGCCGATCCAGCCGCGCTCGGTTTCTTCCGACACAGTGTCGAGCGCCTTGGCGATGCGGTCGGCCATGACCTCGGCCTCGCCCTGGTTATCGGCAACCGAGGGCGAGAGCGCGCCGGCGACGGCCGCCTGTTCCACGATCTGACGGCTATAGCGCGAATGGAGACCGGACAGGAGCTGGCGCACGACGAGCGCGTCCTCGACAACGGTGCGCAGGTCCCGGCCCGACCGTGCCTCGCCGCCGTCGAGATGCAGGATCGCATCTTCAAGGCCGGTGTCGATCAGGTAGTTCTCCATCGCCTTTTCGTTCTTGAGATACTGGCTCTGCTTGCCGCGCGTCACCTTATACAGCGGCGGCTGGGCGATATAGACATAGCCGCGCTCGATCAGCTCCGGCATCTGCCGGAAGAAGAAGGTGAGGAGAAGCGTGCGGATATGGGCGCCGTCGACATCGGCGTCCGTCATGATGATGATCTTGTGGTAGCGCAGCTTGTCGGCGTCGAACCCGTAGGTCGAGCCCTCGAACGTGCCGATACCGGTCCCGAGCGCGGTGATCAGCGTGCCGATCTGGTCGGACGAGATCATCCGGTCGAAGCGCACGCGCTCGACGTTCAGGATCTTGCCCCGGAGCGGCAGGATCGCTTGGTTCTGACGCGAGCGGGCGCCCTTGGCCGAGCCGCCTGCGGAATCGCCCTCGACGATGAAAATCTCGGACTTCGCCGGGTCCTTCTCCTGGCAGTCGGCGAGCTTGCCGGGCAGCGTCGAGACGCTCATCACGTCCTTGCGCACGGTCTCACGCGCCTTGCGGGCCGCCTCGCGGGCCGCCGCCGCCTGGACCATCTTGCCGACGACCGTGCGCGCGTCGGACGGGTGCTCCTCGAACCAGGCGTTCAGCGCCTCGTTCATCGCGCCCTCGACGACGGGGCGCACCTCGGAGGAGACGAGCTTGCCCTTGGTCTGCGAGGAGAACTTCGGGTCCGGCACCTTGACCGAGAGAACGCAGGTCAGACCCTCGCGGCAGTCGTCGCCGGTGGGCTGGACCTTCTCCTTCTTGAGCTGGCCGGACGACTCGGCATAGCCGATCACCTGCCGGGTCAAGGCTCCGCGAAAGCCCGCCATATGCGTGCCGCCGTCGCGCTGCGGGATGTTGTTGGTGAAGCACAGGACGTTGTCCTGATAGCTGTCGTTCCACCAGAGCGCGGCCTCGACGGTGATGCCGTCGCGCTCGGCCTTCACCGTGATCGGTTCGGAAAGCAGGGGCTTGCGCGCCCGGTCGAGATAGCGAACGAACGCCTCCAGGCCGCCTTCGTAGAAGAGTTCGCTACGCTTCTCGTCGGCATGGCGCTTGTCGGTCAGGATGATGCGCACGCCCGAATTCAGGAAGGCGAGCTCGCGCAGGCGATGCTCCAGCGTTCCGTAGTCGAATGTGGTCACGCCCCGGAACGTGTCGGTCGAGGGCAGGAAGGTGATGGCGGTGCCCGTTTCGTCGCCCGCCTCGCCCGTCACTTCCAGCGGCGCGTCGGCCACGCCGTGGGTAAAGCTCATCTCGTGGATCTTGCCCTTGCGGCGGATCTTCATCTTGAGCCACACGGACAGGGCGTTGACGACGGACACGCCGACGCCGTGCAGTCCGCCCGAGACCTTGTAGGAATTCTGGTCGAACTTGCCGCCGGCATGGAGCTGGGTCATGATGACCTCGGCCGCCGACACGCCCTCGCCCGTGTGAATGTCGGTCGGGATGCCGCGCCCATTGTCCGTCACGGTGCAGGAGCCGTCCGGGTTCAGCGTCACGGTGACATGCGTGGCATGGCCGGCCAGCGCCTCGTCGATGGCGTTGTCCACCACCTCGTAAACCATGTGGTGCAGGCCCGAGCCGTCGTCCGTGTCGCCGATATACATGCCCGGCCGCTTGCGAACCGCGTCGAGACCCTTCAGCACCTTGATGGAATCGGCGCCGTATTCCGCGCTGGCGGTTTCTGTGGTCTCGGGGGCTTCGGACATGGCATTCCTAACGGGTCATGGCGCGGCGGGCGGGGCCGCGCGGCTCGTCTGTTCGACCGCCTTCATATAGAAGTTTTTGCATCGCAATCCAAGCTTTACGGGCTTTGGACGGCCAAGGGAGAGAAACGCGCCTTGGTTCGGTGGCCCTTTCGTCGCCATGATCGCTTTCCCATATCGACAGGACGCCATCGACGCCGCTTGGCGTCGCCGCGCAGGAGAGACGTTGATGACCGACCTGTCGTCCCCGATGAGCGATCTGGCTCCGTTTTTGGCCCCCGCCCCGCGCCCGCACGACAAGCCGCTCGGCTTCTTCGCCTTCCTTCTGACGGCCTCGCGCAACCCGATCGAGCTCTGGGGAGAGAGCGCCTTTCACGAGCCGGTGCTGCGCAACGACTGGCTGAAGACGCCCACCATCGTCGTCAACGATCCCACGCTCATCCGCCGCACGCTGGTGGAGAATGCCGCCAATTACGTCATGCAGCCACTGCGCCAGCGCGTCCTGAAGCCGCTCCTGCGCGACGGGCTGCTGACGGCCGAGGGCGATCTGTGGAAGCGCACACGCAAGGCCATGGCCCCGGTCTTCGCCCCGCGCAACGTGGTGGGTCTCGCCCGCGTCATGGCCGACCGCTCGCAGAACTTTGCCGATGGGCTGGCGGCGCGCTCGGAGGGCGTTCTCGACATCTCGCACGAGATGACGCTCCTGACCTACGACATCCTCCAGGCAACGCTGTTTTCCGACGATATCACCGGAGAGCCGACCGAATTCGCCCGCGCCATGGACGTCTTCATGGCGCATATGGGCCGGGTCGATCCGCTGGATATTCTGGATGCGCCAAGCTTCCTGCCGCGCATCGGCCATTGGCGGGGGCGCTCGGCAGCACGCTATTTCCGCA
>NZ_BBWM01000048.1:0-19088 GCF_001463805.1 Aureimonas sp. D3
CGACACGGCCGAGCGCCGCCGCCGGCAGATGGCGAGCGATCCCGGCAGCGCCCCGCGCGATCTCCTGACCTTGCTTCTCGAATGCGAGGGGCTGACGCCCTCCGAAGTCGAGGACAATCTCATCACCTTTATCGGCGCGGGCCACGAGACCACCGCCCGCGCGCTCGGCTGGACGCTCTATCTTCTGTCGCAAGCGCCCGGCGAGCGCGAGAAGGTGGAGCGAGAGTTGGACGCGCTCCTGCCTGGCCTGACCGACCCGCTCGACTGGCTGGAGGCCCTGCCGCAGACACGCGCCGCCTTCGAGGAGGCGATGCGCCTCTACCCACCCGCCCCCTCGCTGAACCGCATGGCCCTGGAGGACGACCGGGTGGGCGATCTCGACGTGCCGGCCGGAGCTTCGGTTCTGGTGATGCCCTGGCTGATTCACCGGCACGAGCGTCTGTGGGAGCGGCCGGGCCATTTCCTGCCCGACCGGTTCCTGCCGGAAAACCGCGCCAAGCTCGACCGCTATCAATATCTCCCCTTCGGCGTCGGCCCGCGCGTGTGCATCGGCGCGTCCTTCTCCATGCAGGAAGGCGTGATCGCGCTGGCGAGCCTGATGCGCCATCTGCGCTTCGACTATGTCGGAACCCGCGCGCCTCATCCCGTGCAGAAGATCACGGTGCAGCCGCGCGGCGGATTGCCGATGCGAATATCGCGCCGCGCGGATTGAGGCCCGTCAGGGGGCCGTGACGACGCTTTGGCTCGGCGCGTCGGGCCTCTCGTTGACCAGCGTCCGGTTGGCTTCCGGCGCGTCGTCCGCGCCGAGATAGCGAGACGGGTCGCTGTCGCCCGGCACGATGCGCTGGATGGCGCGGGGCTCGCCATCGGCGCCGAAGCGCTCCACGAAGATGCGCCGGATCGCCTGTGCCGTGCGGCGCTGCGCCTCCGTGGTCGCGCCTTCCTTCACGACACCACGAAACACGATGACCTGCGTATCCGCCGTCAGCTGGTCCAGAAAGGCGACGGGTTCGGACAATTGCTCCTCGCCGGCGCTTTGGGGCCAGGCCGAGATCAGCGCCTCATGCGCGGCCTCGAAAGGCACCTGACGCGGAACCGTGATTTGCCACGCCAGAAGCCGGGAGGCCGCGCGCGAATGATTGCGCATCCAGACATTCCAGAGCGTGGAATTGGGCGCGAAGACGAAGAGCCCGTCGAAGGTTTCCAGGTGGCAGGTGAACAGGCCGATCTCATGCACCCTCCCGGCGAAATTCTGCGTCTCGATATAGTCGCCGACGCGGAACGGGCGCAGCCAGAGCAGCATGATGCCCGCCGCGATATTGGTGAGCGTTCCTTGCAGGGCGAGACCGACGGCGAGGCCGGCGGCGCCGAGCACGGCGAGCAGCGAGGTCATCTGCACGCCGATCTGCCCGAGCGCGATGATCAGCGCCATGACGATCACGACATAGCGCACCATGGCGACCAGCGGCCCGCGCACGGTCTCGTCGATGCGCGACAGGCCGAAGGCCCGGCCCACCAGCGCCGCCAGCCGGCCCGCAATGAAGAAGCCGATCACCATGACGAGGACGGCGACGAGAAGATTGGGCAGGAAGGTCGCGGCTTGGGCGGCGAGCGTGCGCAGGAAGGTCTGCGAGGATTCGATCGTATCTTGAAGCGGCATGGGGGCCTTGCGGTTGGCGGGCGCGAGGAATGCGGCGCGCCTGATCCATGAGCATGGCCCGATGAAGGGAGGACGCCGCGCGAGTCCTTCTCAAGAAAGGACAGACCGGCCGAAAGAAAAGGGGCCGCGCGGTGAAGCGGCGGCCCCTTTGGAGGGTTCGAGCGGAGGAAAGCGCCTCAGATCGAGGGCGCGCCCTTCGGCTTTTCCTTGGGCTCGTCCTCGGCCACCAGACCGTCGAACAGCGCGGTGGAAAGATAGCGCTCGGCAAAGGAGGGGATGATCACGACAAGGTTCTTGCCCGCGTTCTCCTCGCGCGCGCCGACCTTGGCCGCCGCCGCCAGCGCCGCGCCCGACGAAATGCCGACCGGCACGCCTTCCAGCCGCGCCACGAGGCGGGCCGTCTCGAAGGCTTCGTCGTTGGAGATGGCGACCACCTCGTCATAGATTTCGCGGTCAAGAATGGCCGGGGCGAAGCCTGCGCCGATGCCCTGGATCTTGTGCGGCCCCGGCGCGCCGCCGGACAGGACCGGCGAATTTTCCGGCTCGACGGCGACGACCTGAAGCCCCGGATTGCGGCTCTTCAGGACCTGCCCGACGCCCGTGATCGTGCCGCCCGTGCCGATGCCGGCGACGAAGAGATCGACCCGGCCGGCCGTGTCGTTCCAGATTTCCTCGGCCGTGGTGACGCGGTGGATCTGCGGGTTGGCGGGGTTCTCGAACTGCTGCGGGATCACGGAATTGGGGATTTCGGCCTTCAGCTCCTCGGCCTTGGCGATGGCCCCCTTCATGCCCTTGGCGCCTTCGGTCAGCACGAGTTCAGCCCCCAGAAGACGCAGCATCTTGCGCCGCTCGATCGACATGGTCTCTGGCATGGTCAGGATCAGCTGATAGCCCTTGGCGGCCGCCGCGAAGGCGAGTGCGATGCCCGTATTGCCGGAGGTCGGCTCGATCAGGGTGTTGCGGCCGGGCCGGATCGTGCCCTCGGCCTCCAGCGCCTCGAGCATGGCGACGCCGATCCGATCCTTCACCGAGGCGATCGGGTTGAAGAATTCGAGCTTGGCGAGGATCTTGGCCTTCACGCCCTTCTCGTGCGCGAACTTGTCGAGCCGCACGAGCGGCGTGTCGCCGATCGTATCGATGATGGAATCGTAGATGCGGCCCCGGCCATGGGTGCGGGCGGTCTGGTTGTTGGCGGGCGTGTCCATGACGGCGTGTCCTTCTGCCTTGGGCTTTATCGGGCCGCGCCTCGCGGGCGCGCTCGGAATCAATCTAGCGCGGAAGAGGGTCGTCTGGCGAACCCTCCCCACCCCGTTCCGGAGGCAGCGCGGCAAATTCATGCGCGGAACCATCAAGTCGTTGGAAATAAATTTCCTCTAGAATGAAAAACGCCGACGCGTAGGCGACAGGGCGAAGTGCACCGTCTTTAAGTCAAAACCTTCGCCTGGCATTCAGAAAGTCCTGCGAAAACAAGGGCACACTGACGGCAACACACCCTTTCGCCGGATCGCCATGCCCATCCAAACGCTCGAATCGCTCCGGATGCTTTGTCTGGAGCTCCTTGGACTGACCCTCACCATGGCCGGGGTCGTCGTGATCGCGACCTACTGGTACTTCGGCAGTTTCGCTCTTCCCGCCGCGCAAGGCGCGCTGGGCTTCACGCTTCTGATGCTGTTCGTCTCGGCGCTACCGCTGCAACTCTACGCGGCCACCCGCATCGTGGCGCTGCGCCGGCGCAACAAGCAACTGTTCCACATCGCCACGCGCGACGGCCTGACCAAGGTTCTGAACCGCGCCGCCTTCCAGAAATCGGTGGAACTGCGCATCGGGCCCGACAGCCGCCGCCGCGCCGAAGACGACGTGCCCCACACGCTGCTGGTTCTCGACGCCGACCATTTCAAGCGCATCAACGACCGGCTGGGCCATGGCACCGGCGACGAGGCGCTGTCCCTCATCGCCGCCACGCTGCGCATGAACGTGCGCAAGGACGATCTCGTCGGCCGGCTGGGCGGCGAGGAATTCGCCGTTCTCCTGCGCAATGCGGGCTACGAGGAAGCGATGATCGTCGCCGAGCGCCTGCGCTCGCGCATCAACATGCTGGAGGTCGGCCCGCGCCACCAGCGAACCCGGCTCTCCGTCTCGCTCGGCGGCATCTCGTTCAAGACCAAGGTCAGCTTCGAGGCGGCGTACAAGATCGCCGACACCAATCTCTACAAAGCTAAAACCTCAGGCCGAAACCGAGTCACCCTCTCCCAACTCGGCACCCTGCGCAGCGTCGGCGGGACGCATCACCAGATCGAGGCCAAGGCGCGGCGGGCCTGAGACGCCATCCCATCGGGGGAAGGCTGACCGTCGTCGCCTCCCGCATTCTGCCTGCGCTCGGGGGCTGGACAGGACCGGCCCCTCAGCGGGAACGAGCCTTGAGGCTCGCAAGCCTTAAAGCTCGGGACAGGGCGCAAGCGTCAGACCTTGCGCACCAAGCTCCAGATCGCCGCACCGCCGAGAATGAGGGCCGCGCTGCGGTTGAGGCGCGCGAGAATGGCGGGGCGGCGCAGGACATGGCGCGCCTTGGCGGCGAGCGCGGCATAGGGCGTCATGACCAGAAGCAGCACCAGCGTCGTCAGCGCCGCCAGAACGGCATAGTCGCCGACGGACACATGGCTGATATCCACCAGCGTCGGCAGAAGCGCCAGATAGAAGACGATGGTCTTGGGGTTGGCGAGCGTGACCGTCAGCCCGGCGATGAAACTGCCGAGCGGGCGCTCCTTCGCCATGGCCTCGACCTCGGCCGCGTTGCCGGCCGCGCGCCAAAGCTTCCAGGCAAGCCAGCCGAGATAAAGCGCCGCGACGACGCGCACCACAATGAAGACTTCGCCCAGCGCTTCGGCCACCAGCGCGAGGCCGAAGACAGCGGCAGTGAGAAAGGTGAGATCGCCGAGGATCAGCCCGAGTGTGAAGCCCATGGCCTGCCGGAAGCCGGCGCCGAGCGCGCGGGCGACGAGCGCCACCACGCCGGGGCCGGGAATGGCGGCGGCGAGCGCCAGGGTCAGCGCATAGGCGAGAAAACCGGCGGCGCTCATGCGCGCCCCGTGGAGCCGAAGCCGCCCGCTCCGCGCGCCGTTTCGCCGACGCTCTCGACCTCTGCGAAGCGCGCCTGGGGCGCGGGCGCGACGACGAGCTGCGCGATGCGCTCGCCGCGCATCACCGTGAAGGGTTCGGCGCTCAAGTTGACGAGGATCGCCATAACTTCCCCGCGATAGTCGCAATCCACCGTGCCGGGGGCGTTCAGCACCGTGACGCCATGGCGCGCGGCCAGCCCCGAGCGGGGGCGAACCTGAATCTCGAACCCTTCGGGAATGTCGAAGACGAGACCGCTCGGCACCAGCGCCCGGCCGAGCGGCGGGATGGTCAGATCCTCGCTCACGGCGGCGCGAAGATCCGCCCCGGCCGCGCCCGCGCTCGCATAGGCGGGAAGCTCCAGCCCTTCGGCATGGGGCAGGCGACGAATGCCGATGGTCGGGCCCTTGGTCACGAGGCGCTCTCCAGTTCCAGAAGCCGTCGTCCTATCTCGGCCGCCAGCCGGTCGGCAACATCCTCCTTTGGCAGATCAGGCCATTCCTCGACCCCGGCGCGGGACACGAGCTTCACGGCGTTGCGCGCACCGCCCATGACGCCGCCGCCCGACACGTCATTGGCGACGATGAGGTCGGCCCCCTTCGCCTCCAGCTTTCGGGCGGCGTTGGCGAGAAGATCGTTGGTCTCGGCCGCGAAACCAACGACAAGGCGTGGGCGGCGGGGGCCGGTGCCGACCGTGCGCAGGATGTCCGGGTTTTCCACGAGCGGCAGGGTCGGCGGCCCTTCGCCCGGGCGCTTCTTGATCTTCTCGCCCGCCTCGCTCGCCACGCGCCAGTCCGCCACGGCCGCGACGAAAACGGCGGCGTCCGCCGGCAGCGCGGCGTCCACGGCCGAGAGCATCTCGCGCGCCGTCTCGACATGGACGGTGCTGACACCCACGGGGTCGGGCAGCGTGACGGGGCCGGAGACGAGCGTCACGGTCGCGCCGAGCCGCGCGAGGCTGGCGGCGATCGCGTGCCCCTGCCGGCCGGAGGAGCGGTTGGCGATATAGCGCACGGGGTCGATCGGCTCATGCGTCGGGCCGGAGGTGACGAGAATATGCCGCCCCGCGAGCGGGCGATCTGGAGGTGAGAGAATTCGTTCGGCCGCCGCGACGATCTCCAGCGGCTCGGCCATGCGCCCTTCCCCCGCCTCGCCGCTCTCGGCCATCTCGCCCCGGTTGGGGCCGATTGTGTGCAGCCCGTCCGCCTTCAAGGTTTGAAGGCTGCGACGGGTCGCGGGATGCGCCCACATGGCCGGGTTCATGGCGGGGGCGATGAGCACGGGCGCATTGGTAGCCAGAAGAATGGCACCGGCCAGATCGTCCCCGATCCCGGCCGCCATCTTGCCCATGCGCGTGGCGCTGGCGGGCGCGAGGATCACCAGATCGGCCGAGCGCGCCAAGCGGATATGGCCGACATCATGCTCGTCGTCCCGGCTGAAGAGATCGTCATAGACCTTGGTGCCCGCCAGCGCGCCGAGCGACAGAGGCGTGACGAATTCCGCCGCCGCCTTCGTCATGACAGGCGTCACCTTGGCGCCGCGCTCGCGCAGGCGGCGCACGAGGTCGAGGCACTTATAGGCCGCGATGCCGCCGCCGACGATGAGAAGGATGCGCTTGTCGGCAAGAGTCATGGCGGGCTCGAAAGGGCGGAGCGGAGATCGGTGTGGATGAAGTCGTCGCCCTTGAAGAGCAGCGGCGCGTCGAGCGCGCGGGCGAGGGCATAGGAGAAGCAGTCGCCATAGTTCAGTTTGGCGGGATGGCCGGAGCCTCGGCCGAAGCGCCGATGGGCGTCCATGGCGATGTCCATCTGCCTTTGATCGAAGGGATAAAAGGCCACCCGCATCTCGGACAGAAGCCCCTCGACGAGGTGCATTCCCCGTTGGGCCCATTTCGCATGGGCTACTATGGCCAGTTCCAGTCGAGTGCCGGTGGACATGACCAGATCGTCATGGGTTCCGGCCACGCGGGCGAACAAGGGCGCTTCCGGCTCCGCCGCCAGGATCGCCACAACAGCCGACGTATCGACCACGATCACTCCGTACCGTCCGAAAGCGCGTCCGAAAAGGCCTTCAAATCGAAGGACGGCAAAGGGGGCTGGCCGAAGCTGAGGATGCGTGCGATCCGCGCTTCGCGTTCGCCATCGTTTTCCGGCAGGGGCAAAGCCTCCCTCGCCGCCTGCCGCAGGATGTCACGCACTTCGCTCTCCATGGAGACGCCACGTCGGGCCGCGCGCAGTCGCAGCGCGGCCTTCACGTCATCCTCGATATTGCGAACCGTCAAACTGCCCATCGCAACCTCCATCTCGCCCGGACGATAGAACCCGGACGAGATGATAGCAATGCAATCACTTCTGGCTGTTATGATCCATAACAGCCTCTACCCGAAGGTCAGCTGCCAGGCGATCACCACCAGCGCGACGGCCGAGGCGATCTGCGCGATATGGCTGATGATGAGGCCGGTACGTGATTCCTTGGCGAGTTCCATCAGGTCGTCGTCGTTGATGTGAATGCCGTTCTCGATGAGATCGGGCATGTTCTTGGCGAAGACCTCCAGGCCCGTCGCAAAATCCGGCAGGCGCTTGGCGATGCGGCCCAAGGCTTCCAGCCCCTCGCGAGCATCCCTGAGCTTCGCCGCCGGGCCGATTTCGGAGAGGATATAGTCCGAGACGACGGGCTCGGCCGCCTCCCACATGTTGAAGCGCGGATCGTAGGAGCGCGCGACGCCTTCCACCACGACCATGGTCTTCTGCAGCAGAACCAGCTCGGGCCGCGTGTGCATGTCGAACAGCTCCGTCACCTCGAACAGGAGGGTCAGGAGATGGGCCATGGAAATGGTTTCGGCCGGCTGGCCGTGAATCGGCTCGCCGATGGCGCGCAGCGCCTGTGCGAAACTCAGGACATCCTGGTTGCGCGGCACATAGCCGGCCTCGAAATGCACTTCGGCCACGCGGCGGTAATCGCGCCGGATGAAGCCGTAGAGGATTTCGGCGAGGAAACGACGCGAGTCGGCGGCCAGCCGGCCGACAATGCCGAGATCGACCGCGACGATGGTGCCATCAGGCGCGATGAAGAGATTGCCCGGATGCATGTCGGCATGGAAGAAGCCGTCGCGCATCGAGTGCCGCAGGAAGGACTGGATGAGGTTGACGCCGAGCTGCGGCAGGTCGTGGCCGGCGGCGCGCACGGCCTCGACATTGTTCATCTTGATGCCGTCCACCCATTCCATGGTGAGGACGTCGCGGCCCGTGCGCTCCCAGTCGATGCCCGGCACGCGAAAGCCGGGATCGTCCTTGATGTTGTCCGCCATTTCGGACGAGGCCGCCGCTTCCAGCCGTAGATCCATCTCGATGCGGGTGGACTGGGCGAGCGTCTGCACCACGGCGACGGGCCGCAGGCGGCGCGTCGATCGCACCACGGTTTCCAAAACTTTCGCGATGAAGGCGAAGGCTTCCAGCTCGCGCAGGAAGCGCTGGCGCACGCCCGGCCGGATGACCTTGACCGCGACGAAGCGCTCTTCGCCATCGCGCGTTCGCACCCGCGCCTTGTGGACC
Organism: Aureimonas sp. D3; assembly: GCF_001463805.1. Lineage (NCBI taxonomy): Bacteria > Pseudomonadati > Pseudomonadota > Alphaproteobacteria > Hyphomicrobiales > Aurantimonadaceae > Aureimonas > Aureimonas sp. D3. Next base: position 8,326 of record NZ_BBWM01000048.1, read on the forward strand.
TGCGCGATGGAGGCCGCGCCCACGACTTCGCCGAATTCGAGGAAGAGATCGTCGATGCGCCGGCCGAGCGTCACCTCGATCGTCTCGATCGCGACCTCACGCGGATAGGGCGGCACCTTGTCCTGCAGGTGGCTGAGCTCGACGGCGATCTGCGTGCCCACGATGTCGGGGCGCGTCGCCAGGAACTGGCCGAGCTTCACATAAGAGGGGCCGAGGCGGTTCAGCGCGGCCGACAGGCGGTCCTTACGGGCCGCCTTCTTGGCCGAGCGGCGCGCCAGAAGCCCGGCCGCCTTGTGGGCGAGCGCGGCCATGGGCGGCAGGCCCTCGGCCGGCAGCGCGGAGAAGACGCCCTCGCGGGCCATGATATAGACCGCCCGGACGAGGGCGATCGTGCCGGTGACGGGATTGGCCACGGGCTCTTAAAGCTTCCAGCCGGAATGGATGGCCGCGATGCCGCCCGTCAGATTGCGATAGGTCACGCGGTCGAACCCGGCCTTGCGGATGGCGCTCGCGAAATTCACCTGATTGGGAAAGCGTCGGATGGATTCCACCAGATACTCGTAGGAGTCGCGATCCTTCGCCACCGCCTGCCCGATGGCGGGAATGGCCTTGAAGCTCCAGAGATCGTAGATCTTGTCGAGAACCGGAAGCTCGACTTCCGAGAATTCGAGGCACAGGAAGCGCCCGCCCGGCTTCAAGACGCGGTAGGCTTCCGACAGCGCCATATCGATGCGCGGCACGTTGCGGATGCCGAAGGCGATCGTATAGGCGTCGAAGCTCTCCGCCGGCAGCTTCAGGTCTTCGGCATTGCCTTCCACGAAGAGAAGATGCTCGTCGAGCCCCTTCTTGCGGGCGCGCTCGGCGCCCACCGCCAGCATCGAGCCGTTGATGTCGAGCACCGTGCCTTCGGCCTGCCGGTTGGAGGCTTCCACGATGCGCATGGCGACGTCGCCTGTGCCGCCCGCCACATCCAGAAAGCGCCAGCCCGGCCGCTTGGACGGGGCCACCATATTGACCAGCGCGTCCTTCCAGAGCCGATGCATCCCGCCCGACATGAGGTCGTTCATGATGTCGTAGCGCTCGGCCACGCGGTGGAACACCTCGTTGACGCGCGCCTGCTTCTCGTCCCGGCCGGAAACGGTCTCGAATCCGTAGGAGGTTTCCATGCTTTCCGCGGAACCGACTCGGGATTCAGACATCGTTCACCTCGTGCGTTGGACCTGGGCCGCAGCCGGCCTATAGGTGTGAGCGGCCAGCAGGCCAGTGTGTGCCGGTCTTAAACCAAGCGAACCGATAGCGCCATCGGCGCGGCGGCCGCCTGGAGGCTGTTCCTCGCTGACCCGACACAGGACTTGGCCAAGGTCCATAACAGCCTCCAGGAGACAACAGGTAGGTGCTATGCCCGAATTGCCAGAGGTGGAGACGGTTCGCCGGGGGCTTCAGCCCGTGATGGAGGGCGCTCTGGTGGAGCGCGTGGAACTGCGCCGGCCGGACCTGCGCTTTCCGCTCCCTGAGCACTTCGCCGAGCGCGTGGAAGGGCGGCGCGTCGAGGCCCTGTCGCGCCGGGCGAAATATCTCCTGGCCGATCTCGAAGGCGATCTCGTGCTCGCCATGCATCTGGGCATGTCCGGCTCCTTCCGCATCGAGACGGCGGGCGGCGCGCCCAGCGAACCTGTCGCGGGTGCGGCCTTTCACCTCGCCCGCTCGGAAGACAAGCTGCACGATCACGTGCTCTTCCATATCCAGCGCCCCGACGGCACGCCCGCGCGCATCGTCTTCAACGATCCCAGACGCTTCGGCTACATGACGCTGTTTCCGCGCGCGGAGATGGCCGACCATCCGCATTTTCGCGCGCTGGGGCTGGAGCCGACCGGCAACACGCTGTCGGGCGCCGATCTCGCCCCGCGCTTTCGCGGCAAGGCCGCGCCGCTGAAGGCCGCGCTTCTCGACCAGACCATCATCGCGGGGCTCGGCAATATCTATGTCTGCGAAGCGCTCTGGCGCGCGCGCCTGTCGCCCCGGCGCGAGGCGGGCTCGCTGGTGAAGAAGGACGGCACGGCGACGCAGCGGCTCGACACGCTCGCCCTTCACATTCGCGAGACCATCGCCGACGCGATCGAGGCCGGCGGCTCGACCTTGCGCGACTACCGGCAAGCCGATGGAAGCCTCGGCTACTTCCAGCATCGCTTCAACGTCTACGACCGCGAAGGCGAGCCCTGCCGGCATGAAGGCTGCCGGGGCGTCGTCCAACGGATCGTCCAGTCCGGCCGCTCCACCTTCTTCTGCCCGGTCTGCCAGCGGTGAGTGGAGGCTTTGTCGCTTGGGATTCAGCGTGAGCTGCCAACATATCCCTCGCGTCGGAAGCGAACGCACGACCTACGTTCCGGAGTAAAGACACATGCCCGAGCCTTTCATTCGTCCTGCACGAACGGCCGATCTCGATGCGGTTCTAAATCTTTACGGCCATTTGCACCCTGATGAGCCATCGCCTGATCCGGCAACCGCAGAGACAGCTTGGTCAGCCATTCTTTCATCGGGCCTCATCATTCCCTTCGTCGCGGATATTGAGGGAGCGCTGGTCTCGACTTGCACGCTTGCGATCATCCCCAATCTATCCCGTGGAGCACGATCTTATGGGGTCATCGAGAACGTCGTTACCCATGCGGATTACCGCAGGACAGGACTAGGGCGAGCGGTTCTTCATGCGGCGATCGACCGGGCATGGAGCGCCAACTGCTACAAGATCTTGCTCGCGACGGGATCGAAGAGGGAAGCAACCTTGCGCTTCTATGAAGCTGCGGGCTTCCAGAGAGGAGGGAAAACATACTTCGAAATCCGCCGATCTTAAATCCCGCTCGCATCGGAAGTAGCGGACGCGGCTATGGCTAATCCTTAGGACTGCCCCCCCGGGTCGCCCTGTCGCGCCCCCCTGTGCGACGCCTCCCGACGGCCTACGATCCCCCATAGCGAACAGATACGAGGCGAGAGCTTGGACGAGACCCGAACGCGCGCCCTAGAGGCACAGACGTCAAGCGGCAGCGAGGCGGCCCTCTCCGTGCGCAGCCTGTCGAAATCCGTGGGCGCGGATCGCCAGCTCTTTTCCGGGCTGGACCTCGATGTGAAGGCCGGCGAACTCGTCGCGATCGTCGGCGAGTCGGGTGTCGGCAAGTCGACGCTTCTCAATATCCTCGCCGGGCTGGACGAGCCGGATGCCGGCGAGGTGCGGATCGAGACCACAGCGCTCGGCGCATTGGACGAGACGGCGCGCACCAAGCTGCGGCGCGAGCGCATCGGCTTCGTGTTCCAGGCCTTTCACATCCTCCCCTATCTCACGCTGCGCCAGAACGTCGCCCTGCCGCTGGCCCTCGTCTCGAATGAGCGCGCCACCTTGTCGAACCGGGCCGACGCCATGCTGGAGGCGGTCGGGCTGGACTCGCGCGGCGGCGATTATGCACGCGACCTGTCGGGCGGCGAGATGCAGCGCGTCGCCATCGCCCGCGCCCTGATCCACCGGCCCGCGCTGATCCTCGCCGACGAGCCGACCGGCAATCTCGACCCCGAAACGGCCGGGCGCATTCTCGCGCTCTTTGCCGAGCGCGTGCGCGCCGGGGGCGGACAGACCCGGCGCTCGGCCGCCGTGATCGTCACCCATAGCCGCGCGACGGCCGAAATCGCGGACCGCGTTCTGGTGCTGACGCGCACTGGGCTGAGGTCACTGGCGTGAGCGGCGCGCGCTCCGATCTCATCGAGGCCCGGCTGGCGCTCGGTTGGCTCATTGGGGGCGAATGGCGCGCCCACCCCGCGCGCTTTCTGGCGACCGCCCTGGCCATCGCAGTCGGCGTCGCCTTGGGTTTCGCGGTCCATCTTGTCAACGGTTCGGCGCTCAGCGCCTTTGGCGGCGCGGTGCGGGCCGTGGGCGGGGCGGCCGATCTGTCCATCCGCGCCTCGGCCCCGCTCGGCTTCGACGAGGGGCTCTATGGCGCGGCGGCGCGGGCGGAGGGCGTGCGGGATGCCAGCCCCGTCGTCAGCCTCGACGCGCGCGGCGAGCGCGGGCGCATCACGCTTCTCGGCCTCGATGTGATCCGCGCGGCGCGCGTGACGCCCAGCCTGATCGGCTTGGCACCACGTGGGCCCGACACGACCAACAACGACGTGTTCGATCCCGATGCGCTCTTTCTCTCCCGCGCCGCGCAAGCCGCGCTGGGCGTCCAGGTCGGCGAGACGCTGTCGCTGACGGCCAACGGCAGGAGCGCGCGCTTTCGCGTGGCGGGCTCGCTGCCCGGCGTGCCGGACGGGCAGGCCATCGGCGTCATCGACATCGCGAGCGCGCAATGGCGCTTCGACCGGCTGGGACGGCTCGATCGGATCGACCTGTCGCTGGCGGACCGCACGGCGGCGGAAGCGGCGCTGCGCCCTCTCCTGCCGGCCGGCGCCACGCTCGCCAGCACCGAAACCGAGGAGGCGCAGGGCAGCGCCCTGTCGCGGGCCTACCGCGTCAATCTGGACATGCTGGCGCTGGTGGCATTGCTGACGGGCGGCTTTCTCGTCTTTTCCGCGCAGTCGCTCTCCGTCGCGCGCCGGCTGCGCGCCTTCGCGCTGGTGCGCACGCTCGGCCTGCCCCGGCGCGGCGTCGTGGCGGCGGTGGCGCTCGAAGGGCTGCTGATCGGGCTGATCGGCGCGTCCGCCGGGCTTCTCGCCGGCTACGGGCTGGCGAGCCTCGCGCTTCGCTGGTTCGGCGGCGATCTGGGCGCGGGCTATTTTCGCGGCGCGGCGGCGGGCATCGTGTTCCAGCCGCTGGCCGCGCTTGCCTTCTTCGCGCTCGGCTTGGCGGCGGCGCTGGCCGGCAGCATTCTGCCGGCGCGCGCGGCCTCGCGCGCAGCGCCCGCCGCCGCGCTGAAGAACAGCGGCGACCTTCTCGACCCGCGCAAGCCCGTGCCCTGGAAGCCGGCCGCCTTGCTGCTTCTGGCAGGCGTCGGCGCGGCGCTTCTGCCGGCCGTCGCCAACCTGCCCGTCTTCGGCTTTGTCGGCATGGCCCTGATGCTGGCGGGCGGGGTCGCCGGCGTGCCCTTCCTGTCGCGCCAGCTTCTTCTGCCGCTTGTCCGGCGCGACGGCGGCTCCGTGCCCGGCCAACTCGCCACGCGCCATCTCCACGGCGCGCCCGGTCAGGCGGCCACCGCCCTCTGCGGCATCGTCGCGTCGACGGCGCTGATGATCGCCATGGCGACCATGGTCACAAGCTTTCGCGGCGCGGTGGACGAATGGCTGGGGCAGGTTCTCTCAGCCGATCTTTACCTGCGCGCGCAGGCGAGCGCGGGCTTCGACCCGCCGACGCGGGACGCGCTTCTCGCCGTTCCCGGCGTCGGTACCATCGCCTTCAGCCGGCAGTTCCCCCTCGTGATCGAGCCCGACCGACCGCCCGTCACGCTGATTGCCCGGCCGGTGGACCCGGCGCGGCCGAACGGGCTGCTGACGCTTCTGGGCGAGCCGGTCCAACCCAAAGAGGGTACGATCGCCGCCTATGTCTCCGAGCCGGCATCGCGTCTCTATGGCTGGAAGCCGGGCGACGCGATTTCGCTGCCGATCGGCCAGGGCACGGAGCGCTTCACCGTCGCCGGCATCTGGCGCGACTATGCGAGGCAGGCCGGGGCCGTGGTCCTGCCCGAAGCGGATTACGAGCGCCTGACGGGAGACCGGGGCCGCGACGAGGCCATGGTGACGCTGAACCCGGGTGCGGACGAGCGCGCCGTGCAGGCCGCCCTGATCGCCGCCCTGCCCGAGGCGGTGCGCGGCGCGGTGGATGTCTCGCGCCCCGCCGAGCTTCGGCGCTTCGCGCTCGAGCTTTTCGACCGCTCCTTCGCCGTCACCTATGTTCTGGAAGGCGTTGCCATTCTCGTCGGCTTGGCGGGCGTCGCCGCCACCGTTTCGGCGCAGACGCTGGCGCGCTCGCGCGAGTTCGGCATGCTCCGCCATCTCGGCCTGACCAAGGGCCAGATTCTCTCCATGCTGGCGCGCGAAGGCGCGCTGCTCGGGCTCGTCGGTGGCATTGCCGGCGTGCTGCTCGGCCTCGCGCTGGCGCAGGTTCTGATCCATGTCATCAACCCGCAATCCTTCAACTGGACCATGACGACACGTCTGCCCATCGGCACGATCCCGGCCGTGGTGGCCGCCCTGGTGCTGGCGGCGGCGGGCACGGCGCTTCTCGCCGGGCGGCGGGCGACGCATCGAAGCGCCGTTCTGGCCGTGCGGGAGGATTGGTGATGCGGCGGTTTCTGGCCTGTTTCCTCGCCCTTGCCACCTTCGTCGCCCCCGTGCGCGCGGCAGAGATCAGCTATCCGCCCGTCGTGCCCGGCGCGGCGCTCGCCTTCCCGCGCGATCACGGCGCCCATCCCGATTTCCGCACGGAATGGTGGTATGTGACCGGCTGGCTGAAGACGGCGGAGGGCCGTGACCTCGGCTTTCAGGTGACCTTCTTCCGCACGCGGCCCCAAGTGGACCCGGCCAATCCCAGCCGATTTGCTCCCGCGCAGGTCCTCTTCGCCCATGCCGGCCTGTCCGACCCCGCGCTCGGCCGCCTTCTCCATGGCGAACGCGCGGCCCGCGCCGGTTTCGGCCTTGCGGAGGCGGCGGAAACGGACGCCGACGTCACGCTTCAGGACTGGCGCTTCCAGCGCGAGGCGGACGGGCGCTTCACGACGGAGGTCTCGACGGGCGAGTTCGCTCTCGACCTCGCCTTCCAGCCGACGCAGCCGATCCTCCTTCAGGGCGAGGAGGGCTACAGTCAGAAGGGGCCGAACCCGGCTGAGGCCAGCTACTATTACTCCATGCCGCATCTCGCTGTGACCGGCACGGTCACGCGCGAGGGCAAGAGCGAGACGGTGACGGGCGAGGCCTGGCTCGACCGCGAATGGTCCTCGACGCTTCTCTCGACCGAGGCATCCGGCTGGGACTGGACGGGGCTCAATCTCGACGATGGCGGCGCGCTCGTCGCCTTCCGCATTCGCGGGCGGGACGGCGGCACGATCTATGCCGGCGGTTCCTATCGCCGCGCGGACGGCACGATCACGCGATTCCGGCCGGAAGACGTGAGCCTGGAGCCGCTCCAGACCTGGCGCTCGCCGCGCACCGATGCGGTCTATCCCGTGGAGCAGCGCCTGACGCTGCGCCTGCCCGAGGGCGAGCGGAGCTTCCATCTGAAGCCGCTCTTTCCCGATCAGGAATTGGACGGGCGCTCGGGCGGATTGCCGGTCTATTGGGAAGGCGCGGTCTCGGCCCCCGGCGCGCGCGGCTATCTCGAACTCACCGGCTACGCCTCGCCGCTGCGCCTATAGGCGGCCTCGAACTCGGCGGTCAGTTCCTCCTCCCGCGTCTCGTAGCGGGGCGAGAAATGATGCGGCACGGCGCGCCGCGCCCCGGCCTCGCGCGCGAGGCTGCCGGCCTGCGCGGCGGTCAGATGCTGCCGGCCGTTGGCGATTTCGCGATCGGCGTCGAGAAAGCCGGCTTCGATGAAGAGCGTGTCGGCGTCCTGGGCAATAGTGCGGATGCGCTGGCGGTTGGCCTCGATCCATCCGGCATCGGTGACATAGGCGATGCGCTGGCCATCGGCCGTCTGCAGCGCGCCGGCCTGAACGAGGGTCTCCAGCGACAGCGTTTGCCCGTCCGGCCCCTCCACCGCCCCGCTCTCGCCGGCCCGCAACCTCTCCTTGGCGCGGGAAAGCCAGGGGCCAACGGCCAGCCCCATCTCGTCCAGTTGGACCTTGTGGACATTCACTCGCAGGCGCTCCTGCAAGGCGAAGGCGAGCGAGGGAATGCCATGGTCGAGTTCCACGGCTTCGACCACCAGCCCCGCCTCCTGCCAGACGAGACCGGTCGGCAGATCGGGCAGCGTGGACGCACGCCCCACAAAACCATCCCGCGCGCGAAACAGGGCAGTCGCGACGAAGCCGCCCTCGCGCCAGTCCAGCGCCTCCAGCGCGAAATCCGGCGAGGTGTCGCCGAGGAGGTTCCAGCGATAGGCCGCGAGCTTGTGCGCCACTGCCTCTCCCAAGCCCGGTGGCCCGACGAGACGGACAACGCCGGGCGTATTAAGCCGCAGGCGCAAGAGGCGATCGAAGCCGGCAAAGTGATCCATGTGGAGATGCGACACGAAGACATGCGTGATCCGGCCGACCTCGCGCGGCGACAGCGCGTGGATGTCTCCGAGATCGAACAACATCGCCCGCCGCCCGAAGGCGAAGTCGAGATAGAGCGTGGAGTCGCCCGAAGGTCCGTTCACGAGACGGGGCTGAACCAAAGCGACCATGGAGCCTTTTCCTTCTCGACCCCGGCGGCGCCCGCCGCCCGACGCCTTACGAACCAATGGAGTTCATCATGGCTGAACGCCGAACCCTCGCCGGATTTGCCAGCGAAAGCGACGATGGCAGCTTCGTGATCCATATCGTGGATGACCGCGACGAAGTGTTCGAAATCCGCGCCAGCCGCGAGAATGTGGAACTCATGGTCGCCAATCTCCAGGCGGTTCTGGGCGGCGGTTCGGGCGAAGCGAACCACGCCAAGGGCTGATATTCGACTAAACGAACCTTTCGCGCGCGATGGAACTCTTTTGTCGATGGCTTGGTTAGCCGCCCATGTTCCAGACTCCCAGAAGGGCCTCGCCATGACCAACGCCCCCATTCGCTATTCGCCCGATGTGGAAGACATTCAGCCGGACGAAGCGGAGACCGCTCAGGGTCTGAACGAGACCTTCGATACGATCCTCGAAACCACGGCGCATGATTATGGCCACGCCGTGCGCTCGGTTCATGCCAAGGCGCATGGCATTCTGGAAGCGACGCTGCGCGTCCATGACGGCCTGCCGCCGGAACTCGCGCAAGGGCTCTTCGCCCAACCGGCCACGCACAAGGCCTATCTTCGGCTGTCCACCAATGCCGGCGACATCCTGCCCGACGCGATCTCGCTGCCGCGCGGTCTGGCCCTGAAAATTCTCGACGTCGAAGGCGAGCGCCTGCCCGGAGCCGAGGGCAAGACGCAGGATTTCATCATGGTCAACGGCCCGGTCTTCCAAGCCAAGACGGCCGACCAGTTTCTCGGCAATCTCAAGCTTCTGGCCAAGACGACCGACAAGCTGGAGGGCACGAAGACGGTGATGTCGTCCGTTCTGCGCGGCGTCAACAAGGCCTTGGAAGCGGTCGGCGTCGAAAGCCCGGCGATCCAGTCGCTCGGCGGCGCGCCCAATGTCGATCCGCTGGGGCAGACCTATTACAGCGTCACGCCGTTCCTTTATGGAGATTATATCGCCAAGTTCAGCCTCGTGCCGGTCGCGCCCGACTTGACCGAGCTGGAGACCCGCGAGATCGACGCCTCCGGCCGGCCGGACGCCATCCGCGAAACCGTTCAGGCGGAAATGCGCGATCGCATGGGCGTGTGGGAGTTGCGCGTTCAGCTCTGCCGCGATCTCGCCAAGCAGCCGGTGGAGGATCCGACCGTCGAATGGAAGGAAGACGAGGCTCCGTTCCAGACCGTCGCCACGCTCACGGCCGAGCCGCAGGACAGCTGGGACGAGGACCGTGTTCGCGCCGTGGACGAGGAAATGCGCTTCAGCGTCTGGACCGGCCTTGCCGCCCACCGCCCGCTCGGCAACATCAACCGCGCCCGCCGCACGGCCTATCAGCACTCCGCCGACTTCCGCGCTCGCTTCAACCGCTGCCCGCTGCACGAGCCGGCCGCCAAGGGTCTGGCGGCGGAGTAGGCGAGGCTCAGTTTCGGATGGGGCGCCGGACGATCCGGCGCCCCATCGTCGGTTCGTCCGTTACAACTCGCCGAAGGTCACGTCGCTCGCCGTCAGACCCGTATTCCCCAGAATGCGGATTTCGTCGTTGATCGAACCATCCGCACTGCTGACGACATAGGTGTCGCTCTGCCCCAGTTGCGAGAAGCGCGCGTCCCGCCCGTAGCCGACGAAGAGCAGCTTGTCGCCGTAACCGGACGCGCCTAACCAGGGCCGCTGGAAATCCAGAACCCAGTCGCCATTCGCCTCCCCGGCGGCAAACCGAAACGTGTCATTGCCCAAGCCGCCCATCAGCATATCGGCTCCCGCACCGCCATCGATCAGGTTCGCCCCCATATTGCCGAAAATCCGGTTGGCCTGCGCATTGCCGGTTCCGTTGATGTCCGACATGCCGGTCAGCTGAAGATCCTCGACATTCTCGCCGAGCTTGAAGCTGACGAAGGAATGGACGAGATCGGTCCCACCCCCCGCCTTCTCGATCACGCGGTCGCCGAGATTATCGACGTAATAGACGTCGTTTCCGGCGCCACCGTCCATCGTATCGGCGCCGAGCCCGCCGTCGAGAACATTGGCTCCCGAATTGCCGCCCATGATGTTGTTGAGTTCGTTTCCGGTAGCAGAGACATTCCCTTTGCCGACCATCTGAAGATGCTCGACATTCGCCGAGAGCTTGTAGTCGACCGAGGTGATCACGCGGTCGCGGCTGCCCTCCCCCACCGCCTCGACGACGACATCCAGCACCGAGTCCACGATGTAGTCGTCATTGCCAAGCCCGCCGATCATCGTGTCGGCGCCGCCTCTGCCGTCGAGACTGTCATTGCCGGAGCCGCCTTGAAGCTCGTCATTGCCGCCCGCGCCCGTCAGCTTGTCGTCGCCCGCGCCACCTTTGAGCACCCAGCCGTCCGAACTCGTTGCCGTCAGCTGGTCGTTGCCGTCCGTTCCCGTCAGCAGCTGGCCCGTTCCGCGCAGGACGTCTGTG
>NZ_BBWM01000049.1:0-691 GCF_001463805.1 Aureimonas sp. D3
GGTTGGCGTCGATCTCGATCCGGCTGTCATCGCCCAGCGCCACCAGACGGATGTCGGGCGCCTTCGCAAGCCCGGTCATCGGGTCATAGCTGTAGTAGGAGAAGGACAGCTTCTCGCCGCTCTCGTAGTCGGCGATGCGGTCTCCGTTCACTTCATTGGTGCCGTTCGAAAGATAGCCAAGATCGAACTGATCGACACCGGAGCCGCCCGTCAGGCTGTCGGCACCCGCTCCGCCGTAAAGCGTGTCCGCTCCCGCGCCACCCTCCAGCGTGTCGTTGCCATCCCTTCCCCACAGGCTGTCGGAGCCCGCACCGCCATAAAGCTTGTCGCTGCCGGTCCCACCATCCAGCGACACCGAAGCCGTGTAGCTCGAACCGGCCACGATCCCGCGCGCATCCAGAACGTCGTCGCCTGCATCGCCTTCGGCAGAGCCGCTGCTGTTCAGCCGCAGCGTGTCCTTGCCGTCTCCGCCGTAAAGATAGTCGTAGCCGTAAGGTCCCGACCCACCGTCCAGCGTGTCGTCGCCTTCGCCGCCGCGCAAGGTGTCGCTGCCCTCACCACCCGCCAGACTGTCATTCCCCGCAAGACCCAGCACCTCGTCATTGCCGGCCCCGCCGTCGATCACATCCGCCCCGGACGTGCCGATCAGAACATCGTTGCCGCTCGTCGCGGTCTTCGTCGCCCCGAACGC
>NZ_BBWM01000050.1:0-116958 GCF_001463805.1 Aureimonas sp. D3
GATTGGCATCGATCTCGATCCGGCTGTCATCGCCCAGCGCCACCAGACGGATGTCGGGCGCCTTCGCAAGCCCGGTCATCGGGTCGTAGCTGTAGTAGGAGAAGGACAGCTTCTCGCCGCTCTCGTAGTCGGTGATGCGGTCTCCGTTCACTTCATTGGTGCCGTTCGAGAGATAGCCAAGATCGAACTGATCGACACCGGAGCCGCCCGTCAGGCTGTCGGCACCCGCTCCGCCGTAAAGCGTGTCCGCTCCCGCACCGCCCTCCAGCGTGTCGTTGCCATCGCCACCGGACAAGTTGTCCGAGCCAGCGCCGCCATAAAGCTTGTCGCTGCCGGTCCCACCATCCAGCGACACCGAAGCCACGTAGCTGGAACCGGCCACGATGCCGCGCGCGTCCAGAACATCATCACCGGCGCCGCCTTCGGCATAGCCGGCATTGTTCAGGCGCAACGTGTCCTTGCCGTCTCCTCCATAGAGATAATCGTAGCCGTAAGGCCCCGAACCGCCGTCCAGCGTGTCATCACCCTCGCCGCCGCGCAGCGTATCACTGCCCTCGCCCCCCGACAGGCTGTCGTTGCCCGCCAGACCCAGCAGCTCGTCGTTGCCGGCCCCGCCATCGATCACATCCGCCCCGGACGTGCCGATCAGAACATCGTTGCCGCTCGTTGCACCCGCCATGTCACCCTCGATTTCATCATACGATCTGATGATTCTCAGAGAGCCCCCTCTCTGTTGGGTGAGAGCCTTACGTCACAACCTGAAAGCGACGTAAGAATTCATTCACCAAATTTCATTCAGAGGATTCACGTCTTCGTGATGCTGACGCGAGGCTGTCGTAGGATCCGACCACGCTTCCCTTGTGCGGTGCGATGCGCTACCTCGGCCGCCCGTTTGCCATGAGCCCCGATGCCGCCCGCCGGCGTCGGGGGCCTTCGTTTTGCGAGCCGCCCCATGTCCCGACACTTCCCCGGCCTCGACTTCGGCACGACCAATTCCACGCTCTCGCTCTGCGCGCCGGGCGGGGCGCCGCGGCTTCTGCCGGTGGAGGGCGAGCATCTGACGATCCCCTCGGCGCTGTTCTTCAGCCTGGAGGACGGGCACACCTATTTCGGGCGTCAGGCCGTGTTCGAATATGTGGACGGGGCGGAAGGGCGCTTCATGCGCGCGCTCAAAAGCATTCTCGGCTCGACTCTGATGAAGGAGACGACGCAGGTCGGGCGCGAGCGCATGACCTTCGAGGATCTGATCGGGCGGTTCCTGAAGCATCTGCGCCAGACGCTGGAACGCGAAACCGGCGAGGAGGCCGACCGCATCGTGCTCGGCCGCCCCGTGCGCTTCGTGGACGAGAGCGACGAGGCCGACCGCGCCGCCGAAGGCCAGCTGGAATCGGCGGCCCGCGCACAGGGCTTTCGGCATGTGGAGTTCCAGTTCGAACCGGTCGCCGCCGCGCTTTATTTCGAGAGCACGATCAACGCCGAACAACTGGCGCTGGTGGTGGATATCGGCGGCGGCACGTCGGATTTCTCGCTCCTACGCCTGTCGCCCGAGCGCGCCCGCTCGACGGACCGCGCGGACGACATTCTGGGCACGACGGGCGTGCATGTCGGCGGCACGGATTTCGACCGGCTGCTCAACATCGCCAAGATGCAGCCGCTGCTCGGCCTCGGCTCCTCGACGGCCGACGGCAAGCGCCTGATGCCGGTCTGGTATTTCAACGACATGGCGACCTGGCACCGGATCAACACGCTCTATACGCCCAAAATCCTCTCCGACATCCGCGCCCTGCGCAAGGAAGCGGCCGAGCCAGAGAAGCTCGGGCGCATGGAGCATATGCTGACGCACCGCTCGGGCCACCGCCTGGCCGGCGCGGTGGAGCGCGCCAAGATCGCGCTGTCGGACGAGGCCGAAACGCCGATCGCCCTGAAGGAGCCGGGCCTCGCCTTGGAAACGCAGGTGACGCGGGCCGAATTCGAGGCGGCGACGGCTGAACTCGTGGCGCGGATCGAGGGCGCGATTGGCGAGGCCCTGGCGCTCGGCGGCATCGGGGCCGAGGCGGTGGACACGGTGATCCTGACCGGTGGCGGCGCGCAGGTGCCGGCCGTGCAGATGGCTGCGACGCGTCGCTTCCCCCAAGCGCGCATCGCCCATTCCGACGCCTTCGGCTCGGTCGGCCTCGGGCTCGGTCTGGACGCGGCGCGCCGCTTCGCGTGAGACGCAAGCCGGGCATTTCCAGCGGTCAGGTCACAAGGAATGCCGTTTTGCTAACCGATGCTCGGCGGGCGGAACGCAGCCGGTGCGAAGAAACACCGGCAAGGCTTGGGCAAACGGGCATAGGATTGGGCGCATCACGACGCGGCGCTGAATGCTCACGAGGCGATCAGGCTCGTCCCGTCGCGGTGGTGTCGTGACCGTGCAAGGTCCCACGCGCTGCGGCCCGCAAGGCGCTGTCGAACACCCTTTGCCAGACGCAAGCCTCGTTCGCCGCGCTCCCGCCTGCCCGCCGCGAGGATTTGCGAGCCGAGCCAGCCCGCGTTAGGACAGGCCTCCACCAAGGAGAGGCCGTTTCATGACGACGCTGACGCTCGACACCGCCCGCACCATCATCGCCGCCGCGCTCGCCAAGGGCGCGGAGCTCAAGCTGAAGCCGCTGACCGTCGCGGTGCTGGATGCCGGCGGCGCGATGGTCGCGCTGGAGCGGCAGGACGGCGCCTCGCGGATGCGGCCCGACATCGCCATCGGCAAGGCCAACGGTGCGGTGCAGATGGGTATGGGTTCGCGCGCCCTGTGGAAGCGCGCCGAAGAGCAGCCCTATTTCATCCAGTCGATGAACGCGCTGGCCGGCGGCTCGCTCGTGCCCGTGCCGGGCGGCGTGTTGATCCGCCAGGATGGCGCGATCCTCGGCGCGGTCGGCATCACCGGCGATACGTCGGACAATGACGAGACGGCCGCCGTCGCCGGCATCGAAGCCGCCGGCTTGACTGCCGACAAGGGCTGACACCGTTACGAACCGGACGGTGTGGCGATGATTTTCGCCGCGCCGCAACATATCGACCCTTGCCTCATTTGCCGGCTTGCGCAAAACATGGGCATATGGAGCCTAGCGCGCTTGCCGTTCTGATCGTCGACGAAAATCGGGCACGGGCCGCCATCATCGAGGATGGGCTGCGCGAGGCCGGGCACGCGCGCGTGCATGTGGTCACAGCAATGAACGGTCTCGTGCGCGAGATCGAGCAGTTCCGGCCCGACGTGATCGTGGCCGATCTCGAAAATCCCAATCGCGACCGGCTGGAGCAGTTCTTCCAGGTGTCGCGCAGCGTCCAGCGCCCCATCGCCATGTTCGTGGATCGCTCCGATGCGGCCTCCATGGAAGCCGCGATCGCGGCGGGCGTCTCGGCCTATGTTGTGGACGGGCTGAAGAAGGAGCGCGTGAAGGCGATTCTCGACATGGCCGTCCTGCGCTTCCACGCCTATTCGCGGCTGGAGCGCGAACTCTACGAGGCGCGCTCGGAACTGGCCGATCGCAAGATCGTGGAAAAGGCCAAGGGCATCCTGATGCAGCGCCGGGGCCTGAGCGAGGAGGAAAGCTACCGCCTCCTGCGCCAGACCGCGATGAACGAAAAGAAGAAGCTGGTGGAGATCGCGCGCAGCATCGTGACGGCGGCCGATCTTCTCGGCGGCGAGGTGAAGCGATGAGTTCGGCCCCCTCTTCTCTGCCTGCCGTGCGCATGGGCTTCATTCCGCTGGTGGACGCGGCGGTGCCGATCGCTGCGGCGGCGCTCGGGCTCGACCGCGCGGAAGGGTTGCGGCTCGATCTCGTGCGAGATGTCTCTTGGTCCAATATCCGGGACCGGCTGGCCTTTCGCCAGTTCGACGCGGCGCATCTTCTGGGGCCCATGGCGGTCGCGTCGCAACTCGGCCTCGGCTCCAATCCCTATCCCGTCATCGCCCCCTTCTCGCTCGGGCTCGGCGGCAATGCGGTGACGCTGTCGCTGCGCCTGTTCGAGGCGATGCGCGAGGCGGCGGGCGAGGCGGATCGCGACGAGCCGGCCGCCCATGGCCGCGCGCTGGCCCGCGTGGTCAGACGGCGGGCGGCGGCGGGCCTGCCGCCGCTGACCTTCGGCGTGACCTATCCCTTCTCCTCGCACAATTACGAATTCCGCTTCTGGATGGCGGAAGCCGGGATCGACCCGGACCGCGACGTGGCCATGACCATCGTCCCGCCACCGCTGACGGTAGACGCGCTGCGCTCGGGCGCGATCGACGGGTTCTGCGTCAACGCGCCCTGGAATGTCAGCGCGGTGGAAGCGGGCGTCGGGCGCATCGTCGCCGTCAAGGCCGACATCTCCCTCGCTTCGCCGGAAAAGGTGCTGGGCATCAGGCCGGACTGGTGGGCCGCGAACGCGGACTTGGGCGCGGCGCTTCTGCGCGCGCTGCGGCGCGCGGCGCTCTGGTGCGACCAGCCGGAGAACCGGGCAGAGCTGGCGTCGATCCTCGCGCGGCCGGAGCATCTGGGCGGCAACCCCGCCTCGCTGGCCGCGATCCTTGCCGGCGATCTTGCGGTGAGCCCGGAGGGGACGCGCCGCAACCTGCCGACCTATCTGACCTTCCATGGCGGCGAGGCCAATCGTCCACGCCCCTCCGAGGCGCTCTGGGTCTATAGTCAGATGGTGCGCTGGGGGCAGGTGCCCCTGGGCGACGAGTTCGCGCGGCGCGCCGCCAGCGCCTTCCGACCCGATCTTTACGACGGCGTGTTCGGGGATTCACGTGAAACCAGTTCGGCCGGCGACCTGACGCCCGGCACAATCGCGGCCTATGTCGACGGCTTCACGGTCCGACGCCGGCCGGACGAAAACTCTTCGCAGGACTCGCCAGAATAACGCCCAGCTGGAAGGCACCCCGAACGAGGAGGTCTCGATGGTTCAGATCCGCCGAGACACCCAGGCTTGGCGTTGACCGGCGAGCCGACCGTTCGATCGCCGCTCCTTCGGCGGACTCCGCTCCTTTTCGAACTGCCTTTCATTTCCTCGTGCTGCACATCCGAAGTGCATCGACGGGAAGCAGTTTAAAACCCCTGTAAACTGGGCCTCGTGAGGCGATTGCCTGTTTATTGGGCGTGCCGCCTTGCTGAACATTTGGACTTTCCAAACTCCGGTCCTTCCGCTTCAATAAGCCTCAGACCCGCCAAGGACGACGGGCCGAAAGACGCTTCCCGAGCGAAGCATCCGCGAAGACATCGACGTCGCGCGTTCTGCCGCCTCCCCATTCCCGATTGTCGGGGAGGCTTCAGACGGCGGCGTTTTTTCGTTTTTCCCCTTTGCATCCGATACGAGCTTTCACCGGAGGAATGGCATGTCCGACATCTCGAAGACTGGCATCAACCGTCGGCGCTTCCTTCAGGGCTCGGCGGCCAGCGCGGGAACGGCGGCGCTGTTTTCGGCCATCGGCGCGAGCTTTCCCGGCGGCGCCTTCGCGCAGACGGCCGGCCCCGAAACCACGAAGGCCATTCTCGGCTTCATCGCGCTGACCGACGCCTCGCCGCTGATCGTCGCCAAGGAAAAGGGCCTCTTCGCCAAGCACGGCATGGCGGATGTGGAGGTGGTGAAGCAGTCCTCCTGGGGCACGACGCGCGACAATCTCGTGCTCGGCTCGGCGGGCTCCGGCATCGACGGCGCGCATATCCTGACGCCCATGCCCTATCTGATGAGCGCGGGAAAGATCACGCAGGGCGGCCCCGTGCCGATGCAGATTCTCGCCCGGCTCAATCTCGATGGGCAGGGCATTTCGATCGCCAACGCCTTCGCCGATCTGAAGGTCGGGCTGGACGCCGGCGTGCTGCGCGAGAGCTTCGCCAAGGCCAAGGCCGCCGGCAAGCCCTCCAAGGTCGCCGTCACCTTCCCCGGCGGCACGCACGATCTCTGGATGCGCTACTGGCTGGCCGCCGCCGGCATCGACCCGAACACCGACGTCGAGACCATCGTCGTGCCGCCGCCGCAGATGGTGGCGAACCTCAAGGTCAACACCATGGACGCGTTCTGCGTGGGCGAGCCTTGGAACGAGCAGATGGTCGGCCAGAAGATCGGCTTCTCGGCGCTGACCACGGGCGAACTCTGGAACAACCATCCCGAAAAGTCGCTCGCCATGCGCGCCGACTGGGTGGCCGCCCATCCCAACAGCGCCAAGGCGCTGACCATGGCCGTTCTGGAAGCCCAGCAATGGTGCGACAAGGCCGAGAACAAGAAAGAACTGGCCGAGATCGTCGGCAAGCGCGCCTGGTTCAACGTGCCGGCCAAGGACATCGTGAAGCGTCTGTCGGGCGAATACGACTACGGCAACGGCCGCCCGGTGGTCGAGAATTCGCCCCACATCATGAAGTTCTGGCGTGACAACGCCTCCTACCCGTTCAAGAGCCACGACCTCTGGTTCCTGACCGAGGACCAGCGCTGGGGCTACCTGCCGGCCGACGCCGACACGAAAGCCTTGGTGGAGGCCGTCAACCGCGAGGACATCTGGCGCGCGGCGGCCAAGGATCTGGGTGTCGCGCAGGCCGAGATTCCCGCCAGCACCTCGCGCGGCGTCGAGACCTTCTTCGACGGCAAGAGCTTCGATCCGGCCAATCCGTCCGCCTATCTCGAAAGCCTCTCGATCAAGCGCGTCGCCTGATCCCTTCCGGGCGGCCCGCTCGAAGAGGCCGCCCTCCTTCTTCCGCTTTGTTCCGCCCGATGGCGCGAGGGTTCCATGTCCCAGACCGTTTCCAAGCTGCCTGTCGCGAAAGCGCCCGCCCCGGCCGCCGCCGGCACAAAGGCCGAGATCGTGGCCCTGCCGCGCCCCCGCGCCTCGTTTGCGGCCGTGGCGGGTCGCCGGGCCAGCGAGATGGCCGCCAACACGCTGCCTTTTCTCGTCACGCTCGCCGTGCTTCTGGGGATATGGGAAGTCATCTGCTCCCAGCCGGGCGCGGCCCTTCCCGCGCCGACCCAGATCCTGTCGGACAGTTGGGACCTGATCGTCCATCCGTTCTACGTGAATTCCGGCAATGATGTCGGCCTCGGCTGGCAGATCTGGGCAAGCCTCCAGCGCGTAGCGGTCGGCTATGCGATCGCGGTCGTGGTCGGCATCTCGCTCGGTACGCTGGTCGGCCAGTCGACGCTCGCCATGCGCGGTCTCGACCCGATCTTCCAGGTGCTGCGCACCGTGCCGCCGCTCGCTTGGCTGCCGCTCTCGCTCGCCGCCTTCAAGGACGGCCAGCCGGCCGCGATCTTCGTGATCTTCATCACCGCCGTCTGGCCGATCATCATCAACACGGCGGTCGGCATCCGCAACATCCCGTCCGACTATCGCAATGTCGCCGCCGTGCTGCGCCTCAACGGCCTCGAATTCTTCGCCAAGATCATGCTGCCGGCGGCCGCCCCCTACATCTTCACCGGGCTTCGCATCGGCGTCGGCCTGTCCTGGCTCGCCATCGTCGCGGCCGAAATGCTGATCGGCGGTGTGGGCATCGGCTTCTTCATCTGGGACGCTTGGAACTCCTCCTTGATCTCCGACATCATCGTCGCGCTCGCCTATGTCGGTGTGGTCGGCTTCGTGCTCGACCGGATCGTGGCCCTGATCGGCCGCCTCGTCACCCGCGGCACCTCCGCCGCCTGACGCCCTTCCCCCAAGACCCGGAGCGAACCGCCATGACCCCCAAGCCGTTCCTGTCCATCGAAGGCGTCGACATGACCTTCAAGCGCGGCAGTGCCACGACCAACGTCCTGAAAGGCATCGACCTCACGGTCGCCAAGGGCGAATACATCTCGATCATCGGCCATTCCGGCTGCGGCAAGTCCACGCTTCTCAACATCGTGGCCGGTCTCACCGTCGCCACATCAGGCGTCGTCCTCCTGGAGGACAAGGTGGTGGACCAGCCGGGGCCGGACCGGGGCGTCGTGTTCCAGAACCATTCGCTCCTGCCCTGGCTCACGGTCTACGAGAATGTCGCGCTCGCCGTGGACAAGGTGTTCTCGCGGACCAAGTCGGCGGCCGAGCGGCGCGAATGGGTCATGCGCAACCTGGAGCTGGTCCATATGGGCCACGCCAAGGACAAGCGCCCTTCGGAGATTTCGGGCGGCATGAAGCAGCGCGTCGGCATCGCCCGTGCGCTCGCCATGGAGCCGAAAATCCTGCTTCTAGACGAGCCCTTCGGCGCGCTGGACGCACTGACGCGGGCCCATCTTCAGGATCAGGTCATGCAGATCCAGAAC
Source organism: Aureimonas sp. D3 (assembly GCF_001463805.1). Classification (NCBI taxonomy): domain Bacteria; kingdom Pseudomonadati; phylum Pseudomonadota; class Alphaproteobacteria; order Hyphomicrobiales; family Aurantimonadaceae; genus Aureimonas; species Aureimonas sp. D3. The sequence goes on from NZ_BBWM01000050.1 coordinate 8,239, forward strand.
GATCTCGGCACCACGGTCATGATGATCACCCACGACGTGGACGAGGCCGTGCTCCTGTCGGACCGGATCGTCATGCTGACCAACGGCCCCTCGGCGCGGATCGGCGAAATCCTCGACGTGCCGCTCGCCCGCCCGCGCGACCGCATCAAGCTCGCCGCCGACGCGACCTATCTCAAGTGCCGGCAGGCGGTGCTGAAATTCCTCTACGAGCGCAACCGCTTCGTGGAAGCGGCCTGACGCCTAGGCGAAGCCGCCTGACGCTTCCCTGACCGCCCGGCGCGCCACCGACGCCGCGCCCGGCCCTTCCATCTCACCTTTCCTTCTCGGGATGAGAATCATGACCCAGAAACTCGTCGTCGTCGGCAATGGCATGGCCCCCGGCCGCATGCTGGAACATCTCTTCGAGGCCGCCCCTGGCGCCTATGAGGTGACGATCTTCAACGCCGAACCCCGCGTGAACTACGACCGCATCATGCTCTCGCCGGTTCTCTCGGGCGAAAAGCAGTTCGACGACATCGTGATCCATGGCGACGGCTGGTACGTCCAGCACGGCGTCACGCTCTACAAGGGGCACCGGATCGTCGCCATCGACCGCGCGGCCAAGACCGTGACGTCGGACCATGGCGTGACGCAATCCTACGATCATCTGGTCATCGCCACGGGCTCGACACCCTTCATTCCGCCGGTTCCCGGCAAGGACCTGCCCGGCGTTCTCGCCTATCGCGATCTGGACGATGTGGAGGCGATGATCCTCGCCGCGCAGAGCCGCGCCAAGGCCGTGGTCATCGGCGGCGGCTTGCTGGGCCTGGAAGCCGCCGCCGGCCTGCGCGCGCAGGGGCTGGAGGTCACGGTTCTCCACCTGATGCCGACGCTGATGGAGCGCCAGCTCGACCCCGCCGCCGGCTATCTCCTCCAGCGCGCGCTGGAAAAGCGCGGCATCGAGGTGATCTGCAACGCCAACACCGAGAGCATTCTCGGCACGGAGAAGGTGGAGGGCGTCCAGCTCAAGGACGGGCGCGTCATCCCCGCGACGCTGGTCGTCATGGCGGTCGGCATCCGCCCCTCGGCGGGTCTGGCGAAGGAAGCGGGTCTGGCCGTCGGGCGCGGCATCCATGTGGACGACCAGCTTCTGACCTCCGACGAGAACATCTCGGCGCTCGGTGAATGCGTCGAACTCGACGGGCGCGTCTATGGTCTCGTCGCCCCGCTCTATCAGATGGCCGAGATCGCCGCGCGCCGCCTGGCCGGCCAGCAGGCGCAAGGCTTCCGCCATTCCGACACGCCGACCAAGCTGAAGGTCACGGGCATCAATCTCTATTCCGTCGGCGACTTCGCCGATGCGCCGGACCGCGAGGAGATCGTGCTGCGCGATGCGACGGCGGGCGTCTACAAGCGCCTCGTCCTGCAGGACAATAAGATCCTCGGCGCGGTTCTCTATGGCGAGACGGCCGATGGCGGCTGGTTCGCGGATTTGATGAAAAAGCAGTCCGACATCACCGAGATGCGCGACACGCTCATCTTCGGCCAGAGCTATCAGGGAGGGTCCCCGCTGGACCCTATGGCGGCCGTTGCAGCCTTGGGCGATGACGCAGAGATCTGCGGCTGCAACGGCGTCTGCAAGGGCAAGATCACCGGCACCATCACGGCCAAGGGCCTGACCACGCTGGACGAAATCCGCGCCCACACCAAGGCGTCCGCCTCCTGCGGCTCCTGCACGGGGCTGGTCGAGCAGTTGATGAGCGTGACGCTCGGGACCAAGTTCAACGCCCAGGCCGTGAAGCCCATGTGCGGCTGCACCGATCTCGGCCACGGCGATGTCCGCCGCCTGATCCAGGCCAAGGGGCTGAAGAGCATTCCGGCCGTGATGCAGGAGCTGGAGTGGAAGACCTCCTGCGGCTGCGCCAAGTGCCGCCCGGCGCTGAACTATTACCTTTTGGCCGACTGGCCGGGCGAGTATCAGGACGACAAGCAGAGCCGCTTCATCAACGAGCGCGTCCACGCCAATATCCAGAAAGACGGCACCTATTCCGTCGTGCCCCGCATGTGGGGCGGCATGACATCATCCGCTGAATTGCGCGCCATCGCCGATGTCGTGGACAAGTTCGCGATTCCCGCCGTGAAATGCACGGGCGGCCAGCGCATCGACATGCTGGGCGTGAAGAAGGAAGACCTGCCCGCCGTCTGGGCCGATCTCAACGCCGCCGGCATGGTGTCCGGCGCGGCCTATGCCAAGGGCCTGCGCACGGTGAAGACCTGCGTCGGCTCGGACTGGTGCCGCTTCGGCACGCAGGATTCCACCGGCCTCGGCATTCGGCTCGAAAAGTTCATGTGGGGCTCCTGGACCCCGGCCAAGCTGAAGCTCGCCGTGTCCGGCTGCCCGCGCAACTGCGCCGAGGCGACCTGCAAGGATATCGGCGTGATCTGCGTGGATTCGGGCTACGACATCCACTTTGCCGGCGCCGCAGGGCTCGACATCCACGCCACGCAGGTGCTCTGCCATGTGGACACGGAGGACGAGGCGGTTGTCGTGATCGCGGCGCTGACCCAGCTCTATCGCGAGCAGGGCCATTATCTCGAGCGCATCTACAAGTGGCTGAAGCGGGTCGGCATGGCGTCCATCAAGGCCGCTGTCGTGGACGACGTCGAAAAGCGCCAGCACTATTTCGAGCGCTTCGTCTATTCGCAGCAGTTCGCGCAGATCGACCCTTGGGCGGAGCGCGCGTCGAAGGGCGTCGCCGCCCATGAGTTCAAGCCCATGGCCGACATCACCCCCTTCCAGGAGGCCGCAGAATGACCCCCGTTTCCGACTGGGTGGCGATCGGCCGCCTCGACGACATTCCTCGCCGCGGCGCGCGCTGCGTCAACTCCCCGCTCGGGCGCATCGCCGTGTTCCGCACGATGGACGATAAGGTCTTCGCCACGGAAGATCGCTGCCCGCACAAGGGCGGTCCGCTCAGCCAGGGCATCGTCCATGGCGGCTCCGTGACTTGCCCCCTCCACAATCAGGTCATCGCGCTCGACACCGGTCTCGTCCAGGGACCCGATGAGGGGCAGGTGCGCACCTTCCCGGTGCGCCTCATTGAGGGCGGCGCGCTGGAACTTCTGATCGAGCGGGCCAGCGCCTACGCGATGGCGGCGGAATAGGAGAGACCCATGTTGTCCAAATCCAACGTCACCGACATGATCTACGAGAAGAAGCGCGGCGCGGGTCTCACCTGGGCTTCGATCGCCGAGGGGATCGGCATGAGCGAGGTCTTCGTGACCTCGGCGTGCCTGGGCATGAACGCCTTGCCGCGCGATAAGGCCGACCTTCTGACGCGCCAGCTCGGCCTCCCGCAGGAGGCGGCCGTGGTGCTGGCGGAATTCCCGACCAAGCAATGGGACCGGCAGGTGCCGACCGACCCCTGCATCTATCGCCTTTACGAGATCGTCGGCGTCTACGGCGACACGCTGAAAGAGCTGATCCAGGAAAAGTGCGGCAACGGGATCATGAGCGCGATCGACTTCTCCATGGAGATCGAGAAGGTGCCCAATCCCAAGGGCGACCGGATCGAGATCCGCATGAGCGGCAAATATCTCGGCTACAACGCGTGGTAAGATGACCCAGAGCTTCGACACGCCCCAGGCGACGCGGACCACCTGCCCCTATTGCGGCGTCGGCTGCGGCGTGCTCGCAAGCCCTCAATCGGACGGCACGGTCGCCATCTCCGGCGACCCGGAGCACCCCGCCAATTTCGGCCGGCTTTGCTCCAAGGGTTCGGCGCTGGCCGAAACGCTAATCCATGACCGCCGGCTTCTCCATCCCGAAATCGCGGGGACACGCGTGTCCTGGGACGCGGCGCTCGGCCATGTGGCGGAGCGCTTTGCCGAGACGATCGCCCGCAAGGGACCGGACTCCGTTGCCTTCTATGTCTCCGGCCAGATCCTGACGGAGGATTATTACGTCGCCAACAAGCTGATGAAGGGCTTCATCGGCTCGGCCAATATCGACACCAATTCCCGCCTCTGCATGTCCTCGTCGGTGGCGGGTCATGTCCGGGCCTTCGGCTCGGACACAGTGCCGAACACCTATGAAGACCTGGAAGCGGCCGACCTTCTGGTTCTGGTCGGCTCCAATCTCGCCTGGTGCCACCCGGTCCTGTTCCAGCGCGTGCTGGCGGCCAAGGCCGCCCGGCCCTCGATGAAGCTCGTCACCATCGATCCGCGCCGCACCGTGACGGCGGCGGAAAGCGATCTTCATCTTCCGATCCGCTCGGACGGCGACACGGCCTTGTTTCTGGGGCTCCTCGCCCATCTCAGCGAGACCGGCCGGATCGACCGCGCCTTTGTCGAAGCGCATACGCAAGGGTTCGACGCGGCGCTCGAAGCCGCCCGGCCCTATCGTGACTTCGCGCGCCTCGCCGCCGAGACCGGGCTCGATGAGCCGGCTCTCCAGCGCTTCTTCGCGCGCTTCACAGAGACCGAGCGCACCGTCACCGTCTATAGCCAGGGCGTCAACCAGTCGGCCGGCGGCACGGACAAGGTCAACGCGATCCTGAACTGTCATCTCGCGACGGGCCGCATCGGGCGCGAGGGCTGCGGTCCCTTCTCCGTCACCGGCCAGCCCAACGCCATGGGCGGGCGCGAGGTCGGCGGGCTCGCCAACCAGCTTGCCGCCCACATGCAGATCGGCAATCCCGCGCATGAAGACGTCATCAGACGCTTCTGGAACGCGCCCGCTTTGCCGGCAAAGCCGGGGCTGAAAGCCGTCGATCTGTTCCGCGCGGTCCACGAAGGCCGCGTCGAAGCCATCTGGATCATGGGCACCAACCCGGTGGACTCGCTGCCCGAAGCCGATCTCGTGCGGCAAGCCCTGGCGCGCTGCCCCTTCGTGGTCGTGTCGGATGTCGTCGCCGATACCGACACGGTGCCTTACGCCCATGTCCTCCTGCCTTCCGCCGCCTGGGGTGAGAAGGCGGGCACGGTCACGAATTCCGAGCGCCGCATCTCGCGCCAGCGCGCCTTCCTGCCCGCCCCCGGCGAGGCGAAGGCGGATTGGTGGCAGATGGCGGAAGTCGGGCGGCGCATGGGGCATGAGGCGGCCTTCGCCTTCGACGGGCCGGCCGCAGTCTTCCGCGAGCACGCCGCGCTCTCCGCCTTCAAGAACGAGGGTACGAGGGACTTCGATCTCTCCGGCCTCGCAACGTTGGATGAGCCGGCTTACGAAGCGTTGACACCCGTTCAGTGGCCCGTTGCGGCCGATGGCACATCCAAGCCGCGCTTCTTCGCGGATGGCCGCTTCTTCACCCCAAACGGCAGGGCACGCTTCCTACCCGTGAAGCCCGCCGCCGCGCCCGCCACCTCGCCCGAGCGCCCCTTCGTGCTGAACACTGGGCGCATTCGCGACCAGTGGCACACGATGACCCGCACCGGCCGCTCGGCCCGCCTGTCGGCCCATCTCGCCGAGCCCTTCTGCGAGTTGCACCCGGACGACGCGGTACGTCTTTCCATCGGCGAAGCCGATCTGGTCACGGTCGAGACCGATCATGGCAGCGTGATCCTGCGCGCGCTTCTGACCGATCGCGTCCGGCCCGGCACGCTGTTCGCGCCCATGCACTGGACGGAGCAGTTCTCGGGAGCCGCGCGCATCAATGCCCTCGTGCCGGGACGGACCGACCCCGTGTCCGGCCAGCCGGCCTCGAAGGCCGCGCCTGCCGCGCTCCGGCGCTTCGAAGCGGCGTGGCATGGCTTTGCCGTCTCGCTCAACGAACCTGAGCCCGTCGGCAGCGCCTATTGGGCACGCGCCCGCGCCTCGGGCGGCTGGCGCATGGAACTCGCCGGCACCGCGAAGGTGGAGAACACCGAGGCTTTCGCGCGGCAGATCCTCGGCCTGCCGGAGACGGCCGAGCTTCTCCATTATGCCGACCGCGCGGGGCATCATCGCTTCGCCGCCTTCGAGGGCGGGCGCTTTCTCGGCGCGCTCTGGCTTTCGCCCGAGCCCGTCGCCGTGTCGCGCGCCTATGCCGTCTCGTGCCTGTCGGGCGCGCCGATGGAATCGGCCACGCGCTTCCGGCTTCTCGCCGGGCGGCCGGGCGCCGACAGGCCAGACCCGGGCGCGCTGGTCTGCTCTTGTTTTGGCGTCGGCGCCAACGACATCAGGCGGGCGATCCGCGAAAAGAACTGCACCAGCGTCTCGGCCATAGGCCGGGACTTGAAGGCCGGGACGAATTGTGGCTCCTGCCGTACGGAACTTCAGGGATTGATCGATGCCGAGCGCGTTCTCGAACTCCGCTGACGACACCGCCGCTGCCAGCCCCCGCACGCGCCCGCAGCGCATGGGCGAGCTTGCCACGCTGCCGGTCTTCTTCGACCTGAAGGGCAAGCGCGTCGCCATGGCGGGCGGCTCGGACGGCACGGCGTGGAAGGCGGAACTGCTGGCTGCCTCCGGCGCGCGGGTCGATCTTTATTGCGAGGCCGAACATCTCACGGACGAGATGCGCATCGTTCTCGCCCTTTCCTTCGCGGATGGCGAAATCCGGCATCACGACCGGCCCTGGGCGCTCGACTGTTTCGACGGCGCGGCGCTGGCGGTGGCCGACTGCGAGAGCGAAGCCGAAGCGCAGAGCTTCTATTGCGCGGCCAAGGGCGCGGGCGTTCCCGTCAACGTCATCGACAAGCCGGCTTTCTGCCAGTTCCGCTTCGGCACGATCGTCAACCGCTCGCCTGTCGTGGTCGGCATCTCGACCGACGGCGCGGCCCCGATCCTCGGTCAGGCCATCCGTCGGCGCATCGAGACGCTGCTGCCCGCAACGCTCACCGGCTGGGCCAAGCTCGCCGCCAAGGTCCGCGCCGAGGTGATGGACCGGCTCCAGCCCGGCCCGGCCCGCCGCGCCTTCTGGGAGCGGTTCTCCGACGAGGCTTTCACCCGCAAGGCGCCTGACGATGTGGCCGAGGCCGATGCGCGCCGCTTCGTGCGCGATCTCGTCAACCGCCCGCAGGCGGGCGGCCGCGTAACGCTGGTCGGCGCCGGCCCCGGCGAGGCCGAGCTTCTGACGCTCAAAGCCGTGCGCGCGCTCCAAGCCGCCGACGTCATTCTGTTCGACGATCTCGTGTCGGACGACATTCTGGAACTTGCCCGCCGCGAGGCCAAGCGCATGTTGGTCGGCAAGCGCGCCAGCCGCGACAGCTGCCGGCAGGAAGACATCAACCGGATGATGGTGCAGTTCGCACGCGCCGGAAAGCATGTGGTGCGTTTGAAGTCGGGCGACGTGTCGGTCTTCGGCCGCTCGGGCGAGGAGATCGCCGAACTCAAGCGCGAGGGCATTCCGGTCGCTATCGTGCCCGGCATCACGGCCGCCTCCGCGCTCGCCGCCGGCTTCGGCGTGTCGCTGACGCACCGCGACCGCGCGCAGCAGGTGCGCTTCGTCACCGGCCATTCGCAAAAAGGCGGCTTGCCGGATGATCTCGACTGGCAGGCGCTGGCCGACGACCATGCCACGACGATCTTCTACATGGGCGGGCGCATGGCCCCGCGCATCGCGGCCGAACTGATCGCCCATGGCCTGCCCGCCGAGACGCCGGTGGCCGTCGCCGCCTCCATCTCTCGGCCTGAGGAAGCGCGCCTCGTCGGCACGCTGGCGACGCTGGCCGAGATCGTCGGGCGCATCGGCATTGAGCGGCCGATCCTGATCGGCGTCGGCCGGGTCTTTGCCGATTGCGAGCCGGAAAGCTTGGCCGGCTTCGAGCCGGAGCGCGATCGGGGGGCTGGCGAAACCTCGCGCCTTCAGGCAAAGGCGTCCTGAACCGGGCGAGCCCTATTCCGCCCGGACGGGAGGAATGACGATATGACGGAACGCTCCACGCTCGCGGCCCTGACCGACGCGCTCCTGAGCGAGGAAGGCGAGCGCCGGCGGATCGTCGCGATCGCCGGCTCGCCGGGCTCGGGCAAGTCCACCACGGCCGAGTCCCTGAAGGAGCGCCTGAACGTGCGCCGGCCGGGCGTCGCCGACATCCTGCCCATGGACGGCTATCATCTGGACGACATGGTTCTGAACGCGCGCGGCCATCGTCCGCGCAAGGGCGCGCCGCATACGTTCGACCTCGACGGGTTCCGCGCCATGCTGGAGCGCCTGCGGCGGGACGAAAGGCGCGAGGTGGCGGTGCCCGTGTTCGACCGCTCCATCGAGATCGCCCGGGCCGGCGCGCGCATCATCAGCCCGGACGTACGCATCATCCTGGCGGAGGGCAATTACCTCCTCCTGGACGAGGCCGGCTGGCGCGACCTCGCTCCCCTCTTCGACCTCACCGTGATGATCGAGGCGAGCGAGGATACGCTGGTGGAGCGCCTGACGCAGCGCTGGCTCGGCTTCGACTATGGCCCAGAAGCGCTTCTCGAAAAGCTCGAAGGCAACGACCTGCCCAATATGCGTCTCGTGCTCTCGAAAAGCCGCCCGGCCGATATTTCCATCCGCAGCGATGGCGGCGAGGCCTGAGATAAGGCAGGCAAAGCACGGCGCGTCGGCTCACGCGCCGCCGAGCCAGAGCGCGAGCACGATCCAGAGCGGCAGCGTCAGGATCGACAGCGCCGAGGAGGCGACGAGGACGCCTCCCGCTTCTTCCGCGCCCTCGCGGTAGACCGCCGACAGGATCGTGCCCACGAAGCCGGCGGGAATGGCCATGGCGATGATGGCCCGCGCTTCGAGATGCGCGGGCAAATGCAGCGCCAGGCAGGCCAGAAACGCCACGGCAGGCTGCACGATGTTGGAGGCGAGCGCGCCGAGCATCACGGCGCGGGTGGGGCGCAGACGCTGCGTGGAGAGGATCACGCCCGTCAGGAACAGACCGGCCCCGGCCGTCGATTGCGCGAGCGGGCGCAGGGCCGAGACGAAAAGATCCGGGAAAGGCACATCCAGAAAGGCGACCACGAAGCCGAGCGTCGGCACGATCGTCATCGGCTTCAGAAGCGCGGCCGAAACGGCGCGCAGAGGATGCCCGCCGCCCTGCATTTCCAGCCGGATGAAACAGGCGAGGATCACCGTCAGCGTGCCGACCAGATTGGCGACGGCAAGCGAGACGGTCGCCTCCACGCCTTCCAGCGCCTGGAACAACGCGATGCCGATGCCGCCCAGATTGGGCATGCCGACCGTCAGCGAATAAAGCGCGGCGGTGACGGGCGAGAAGCCGGCCCGGCGCGCATAGAGAAGCGCGATGGCAAAGCCCGACAGGAGCGCGGCGGCATAGGCAATGGTCGGCACGAGTTCGGGCGCCAGCAAATGGCGCGGGGCGGTGACGATCGCCAGAAACAGCGACACGGGCAGCGCGAACTTGGCGATGAAAGCGCCGAGCATCTCCGTTCCATGCGGATTGACCCAATGCCGTTTGCCGGACACGAAGCCCAGCCCCAGCATGAAGAAGACCGGCGTCAGCACGGAAACGAGCGTCTGGAGCATGAGAGCGGATCGCTTGGCGGATGGGAAGAACGGCGAAGGCCGGCGGGGATACCGCCGGCCTTTGGCAGGTTTGGGGAGCGATGAGAAGCGGCGGAGCCGAACCGGGGGCGCCAGCTTGGTGAGCCGGCTATGCCCTTGGCATAGAAGTCTCGCCCCGAATGCGCGGAACTGGGCTGTCAGCGGTTCGAGTTGGAGGTTTGACCGCCGACGCAACTGTGCAGCGGCCGCTGCCTTGAGCCAGACCCAAACCTCGCGGAATCATCTGGCCAACTTTTTCCACCGCTCGTCAGAATGAGCTACGCGGCTCGCCCGACCGCAAGGACCGGCGCGAAGGTTTGGTCCTGCCAGCCTCGCACCGATCGCGCTTCGCTCCTCGCGATCGAATGAAAACCTCTCGACCATCCTCCGGCCGTAGGTTTCGACCTCGGTCTTGAGCCGGGCGTCCGGGCTCGCTTTGGGCGAGCCCTTCCCCCAGCCCTGCCGCTCCGAAGTCCCGACCTTATTTCATGACCGGCATGGAGAATTCCGCGCCCGACTTGATGCCCGAGGGCCAGCGGCTGGTGATCGTCTTGGTGCGGGTCCAGAACTTGATCGAGTCCGGGCCGTGCTGGTTGAGATCGCCGAAGGAGGAGCGCTTCCAGCCGCCGAAGGAGTGGTAGGCGAGCGGCGTCGGGATCGGCACGTTGATGCCGATCATGCCGATCGGCACGCGCGAGGCGAAGTCGCGGGCCGCATCGCCGTCCCGCGTGAAGATGGCGACGCCATTGCCATATTCGTGCTGCGTCGGCAGCGACAGCGCCTCTTCGTAATCCTTGGCGCGCACGACCGAGAGAACCGGGCCGAAGATTTCCTCCTTATAGATGTCCATCTGGGGCGTGACGTGGTCGAACAGGCAGGCGCCGACGAAGAACCCGTCCTCGTAGCCCTGCATGGTGAAGCCGCGCCCGTCGACAGCGAGCGTCGCGCCCTCGGCAACGCCCTTTTCCACCAGGCCCAGAATCTTCTGCTGCGAGGCCTTGGTGACGACCGGGCCGAAATCCGCCGCGCTGTCGGTATAGGGGCCGATCTTGAGCGCCTCGACCTTCGGGATCAGCTTCTCGACCAGCGCATTGGCCGTCGCCTCGCCGACCGGCACCGCGACCGAGATCGCCATGCAGCGTTCGCCGGCCGAGCCGTAGCCCGCGCCAATCAGCGCGTCCGCCGCCTGATCGAGATCGGCGTCCGGCATGATGATCATGTGGTTCTTGGCGCCGCCGAAGCACTGGGCGCGTTTGCCGCGCGCCGTCGCGCCGGCATAGACGTAAGCCGCAATCGGCGTCGAACCGACAAAGGAGACGGCCCCGATCTCGGGATGCTCCAGAATGCCGTCCACCGCATCCTTGTCGCCGTTGACGACCTGGAGCACGCCCTTGGGCAGGCCGGCTTCCATCATGAGTTCGGCGAGGCGCATCGGCAGGGACGGGTCGCGCTCGGAGGGCTTGAGGATGAAGGCGTTGCCGCAGGCGATGGCGGGCGCGAACATCCACATCGGGATCATGCCGGGGAAGTTGAAGGGCGTGATGCCCGCGCCGATGCCGACCGGCTGCCGGATCGAATACATGTCGATGCCGGGGCCCGCCCCTTCCGTGAACTCGCCCTTGGCCAGATGCGGAATGCCGATGACGAATTCGCAGACTTCCAGCCCGCGCACGATGTCGCCCTTGGAATCCTCGACCGTCTTGCCATGCTCGGAGGAAAGAAGCTCGGCCAGCTCCTGCATGTTGGCGTTGAGAAGCTCCACGAACTTGATGAAGACGCGGGCGCGGCGCTGCGGGTTCACCAGTGCCCACTTCGCCTGCGCGGCCTTGGCCGCGTCAACAGCCTGCTGAAGCTCTTCGCGGCTCGCCAGCGCCACGCGCGCCGTCACCTGCCCCGTGGCGGGGTTGAAGACATCGGCCGTGCGGCCCGAGGTGCCGGCAACGCGCGCGCCGTCGATGAAGTGACCGATCTCGTTCATGGCGTCTCTCCCTGATGTTCTATCGAGAGAAGGCCGCAGGACGGACTTGAAATCAAGCAAAACCCATGCGCATCCATTGTGCGTGAATTGATGCACCTCGAGGCGGCGATGAACTGGGACGATGTGCGGGTCTTCCTGGCCGTGGCGCGGGCGGGGCAGATTCTGGCCGCTTCCCGCCGGCTGGGGCTGAACCATGCGACCGTCGGCCGGCGGCTGGACGCGTTGGAGGATGCGCTGGGCGCCAAGCTCTTCGACCGCCGGCCAACGGGCTGCGAGGTGACGCGCGAGGGCGCGGGCTTCCTGGCGGCGGCTGAGCGGATGGAAGCCGAGATGCAGGGCGCGCGCGCCGCGCTGGAAGGGGCGGAAGCGCATCTCTCCGGCACCGTGCGCATCGGCGCGCCAGATGGTTTCGGAACGGCCTTTCTGGCGCCGCGCCTCGGCTCGCTCGCCGAGCGCCATCCGGGCCTGACGATCCAGCTCGTGCCCGTGCCCCGCGCCTTCTCGCTGTCGCGGCGCGAGGCCGATATCGCCATCACCGTGGAGCGGCCGGCGCAGGGGCGGCTCGTCGCGCGCCGCCTCGTCTCCTACGCGCTCGGGCTTTACGGCGCGGCCTCCTATCTCGATCGGTTCGGGCGGCCTTCAAGCGTCGAAGACCTGAAGCGCCACAGGCTCGTCGGCCATGTGGACGATCTCGTCTACTCCTCCTCGCTCCACTATACCGGCGAGATGGCGCCCGACTGGCAAAGCCGCTTCGAGATTTCCTCCGCGCTCGGCCAGACGGAGGCCGTGGCGGCGGGCGCGGGCATCGGCATTCTGCACGGCTTCATCGCGGCCGGCCGGCCGGCGCTGGAGCGCGTCCTGCCCGAGCGCACGATCCGGCGCGACTATTGGCTGGTGACGCACGAGACGGCGCGCGAAATGTCCCGCATCCGGGCCGTTGCCGATTTCATCGCCGAAACCGTGCAGCGGGAAAAGGCGATCTTCGGCTGATAATTTCCGGCTCAAACGAAAACGGCCGGAGGGGATGTCCCTCCGGCCGCTGCGATCAATTGGCGACGATCAGAAAAGAAGATCGTCGATGTCGTCGCTGGCGGCAGGCGCCGGCGCGGAGATGGCGGAGGCCGGCAGGCCGATACCCCGGAAGGACGCTTCGAAGATCGCGCGCTCCTCGGCCATTGTATACTGGCCAGCGAGCAGCGAGTGGAGGCGCAGCGCCTCTTCCGGCGTGATCGGATCGTCCGGCAGATTGACCAGCATCGCCTGAAGCTGAGCGATCGTGCGGCGCATCAGGGCGCAGCCTTCCACATGGGGCGTCATCATGCTGGCGATGGCGCGGATGCGCTCGTCCAGCCCGCGCGCGTTCAGCGCGGCCTCGCGCAGACGATCGAGGCAGGCCGCCTCGATGCGCGCCAGGATTTCGGACGCCGTGTCGAAGCCTTGCGCGATCTGGGTCTCGAAACCCGCGATCTGCGGCAGGATCGTGCCTTCCAGCTCGCCCGTCGCCGAAACGGCCATCTCGATGCCTTCGCGCACGAGATCGGCCTGTGTCTTGGCGACGGTCGCCTGCTCGCGGATTTCGCGGGCGATATAGCCGATCGTCTCGTCGCCGGAGTCCACATGGGCGGCGCGCACGGCGGCATTGAAGCCGGCCAGGCGCAGCGTGTGCTCCAGCGAGGCCAGCTCGTCCGTCATCGAGATCAGCGGACCAGCGGCTTCGACGCATTCGTGCAGCGAAGCGTCGAGCTGGCGCCGGTCGTCCTCGCCGCGCTCGAAGCGCTCGCGCACCTTGGTGGCTTCCGCTTCCAGAACCGCGATGGCACTCTTGCCCGCCTTGCCGACATCCTCGGAGAAGAGCGAGGACAGGATGCGGTCGCTCTCGACGATTTCACCGGCGAGAACGTCCAGATTGGCGTGAACCTCGCCCATCTTGGTGTCGTAGAGTTCGGTCAGGCTCGACAGCTGGGCGATTTCCAGCTCCGCGATGCGACGCAGCGCCGTGGTGCGCGAGCGGCCTTCCATCGGCGCGCTGTCATGCGTCAGCTGCCCGGTTTCGGCCAGAAGGAACAGGCGCTCCAGATTGGTGATCGTGTGCTCCAGACGCTGGCGCGCGATGTCATGGAACTGCAAGCCCATGACGATGCCGCCGACCGCGTCTCGGATGACCGAGAAGGAGCGGTGCGCCGCCTCGCGGCTGGTGGCGGCCGAGTCGCGCTCCTGCGACAGGCGGCGGTTCAGCGAGCGGAACTGGAAGGCGAGGCTCGCCTCGCCCAGCATGGCCCGGCCGCCGACGCGCGCGTCGATGGCGCGGCTTTCGGCGATATGGCCCTGCACGGTGCGAACGCGCGCGTCGAGCGCGCGGGCGACCGTCTGGCCCGACCCGACAAGTTCATGAACATGCTCGGTGAAGGGCACGAGCACGTCGCGCGCCTGCGTCATGCCCTCGACATGGGTGCGCGCGACGAGCACGACATAGTCGAGAAGGCGGAACACGAGCGCGACGGCGGACGCCCCTTCCGAGGCGCGCGTGACGCCCTCGGCCAGAACGCGCAGCACGCGCGAGCGCTCGCCAGCCAGGGTCTCGAGCTGACCCGCCGAAGACGCGGCCTCGCCGAGCAGCGTCTCGACCTTGTCACCCTCGTTGGAGGACACGGCTTCGGTGGCCTGACGGATCGAGTCGCGCACGGTGCCGATGCGCCGGTGCAGCGTCTGGAGATCGTTGCCGGCACCGAGATACACGGCTTCCGACGAGACGTTCCACTGGTGAACGAGGGCGAGAAGCTCGCGGAGCGAAGAGGTTTGAGTTTCGGTCAACATGGCTTCATCGAGATCGCGAGAGGCGGGGGACGGGGCGGTGCGAGCCATGATCGGCTCACCGTCCTTGAGCGGCGCGAGCCGCCGGACGGGACATCTGATCATGGCCGAAGCGCACGATCTCGGAGGGGATGCGATCGAGCGGAAGCTCGTGCTCCACCGCGCCGGCCTTCATGGCCTCCTTGGGCATGCCGTAGACGATGCAGGTGGCTTCGTCCTGGCCGAGCGTGTGCGCGCCGGTCTGGCGCAGTTCCAGAAGCCCCTTGGCGCCGTCGTCGCCCATGCCCGTCATGATGATGCCGAGCGCGTTGGCGCCGGCCGAGCGGGCGGCGGATCGGAACAGGACGTCCACCGACGGGCGATGGCGCGTCACGAGCGGGCCGTCGCGCACCTCGACATGGTACTGCGCGCCCGAGCGCTGAAGCAGGAGATGCTGGTTGCCAGGCGCGATCAGCGCGAGGCCGGGCATGAGACGATCGCCCGTCACCGCTTCGCGCACCTCGATCTGGCACAGGCCGTCGAGACGCTTGGCGAAGGCGGAGGTGAAGCCGGCCGGCATGTGCTGAACGATGGCGATGCCCGGCGCGTCGGCCGGCAGCGCTTCCAGAATGCGGCGCAGCGCCTCGGTTCCCCCGGTGGAGGCGCCGATCACCACGACCTTGTCGGTCGTACGGTCGATCGGGCGGCCATTGGAGGGCGGCAGCACGGCGTCGGCCGTCAGCTTCTCCTGCGGGACGAGGGGCTTGGCCGGCGCGCGGCGCGAGCGAACCGTGGCGTGCGAGGCGGCGCGCACGGCGTCGGCGATGCGGGTGCGCGATTCCAGAAGGAATTGCGGCGTGCCCATCTTGGGCTTGGCGATGATCTCGACGGCGCCCGCTTCCAGCGCCTGAAGCGCCATCTTGGAGCCCGCCTCGGCCAGCGACGAGCAGATCACGACCGGGATCGGCCGCTGGCTCATCAGCTTCTGGACAAAGGTGATGCCGTCCATGCGGGGCATCTCGATGTCGCAGATGATGACATCGGGCACTTCGTCGCGCATCCGCTCTGCGGCGAAATAGGGGTTGGAGGCGGTGCCCAGAACCTCCATGTCGGGCTCGGCCGCGACGATCTCGGAGAGGACCTGACGGACGCTGGCGCTGTCATCGACGATGAGGACGCGAATAGGCTTCATGGCAATCAGTCCTCCAGACGCTGATAGATATTGCCGCGAATGAGCCGCAGCGGCAGGCTGCCCGAACGGGTCGTGTCGGAATGGCCCAGGAACAGAAGGCCGCCGGGGCGCAAGTGGCGGCACAGCTTGGCCACCACCGCTTCCTGGGTCTTCGGCTCGAAATAGATGAGCACGTTGCGAAGGAAGATGAGATCCATCTTCGTCTTCACGTGGTATTCGCTATGCATCAGGTTGAGCTGGCCGAACTGAACGCGCGAGCGCAGTTCCGGGGCCATGCGCACGGCTTCGCTCTGCGGATCGCGGGCGCGCAGGACATAGCGGTCCCGCAGGGCCGGCGGCACGCTGGCGACGTCCTCGGCGCGGTAGATCGCCTCGCGCGCGGCGGTCAGAACCTTGACCGAGATGTCGGTCGCCAGGATCTGCCAGTCCCACTTGGTCGCCCCGTCGGACGCTGCGTCCAGCACCATGGCGAGCGTGTAGACCTCCTGCCCCGACGAGCAGGCCGCGCTCCAGGCGCGCAGCTGGCGCGTACCGGCATTGGCCAGGAGCCGGTCCAGTTCGGCGGCGTCGAGATGGTCGAAATGCGCCCGTTCGCGAAAGAACGAGGTTTCGTTGGTGACCACCGTATCGACGAAGTTCTGCAACTCCTTGGCGCGCTCGGTGGGCGAGCGCAGAAGCGCGACGTAATCGTCGAAATTGTCGAGGCCATTGGCATGGAGGCGCCGGCGCAGCCGGGTCTCCAGCATGGTCTTCTTCACGGTCGAAAGCGTGATGCCGCAATGCTCGTGAACGAGGCGGACCAGGGCTTCGAAGGCACGATCGCCCAGCTCGACGCGAGTCCACTGGGGAATCGCTTCAGGCGCCGGATCGAGAAAGTTTTGATTACGAGCAGCGCCTTGCATGGGGTCAGGCCGCCTGTGCCATGAGGAGAGCACGATCGGAGGCGCCAAAGAGCTTTTCGACCTTGAGAAGGGTCAGGAACGAGTCGCCCCGACGCCCGAGCCCTTGAACGAAATCGTTGCTCCAGGCTTCGCCGACATGGGGCGGCGCTTCCAGCGTCTGGTCCGACATATCGGCGACTTCATGCACGGCGTCCGCGATCACGGCCAGCGTGTGCAGATGTTCGTCGGTCTCGAACTCGAGAACGACGATGCGGGTTTCGGGTCCGACCTCGCGATCCTCGCTCGGCGGCATGGCGAGCCGCCGCTTGAGATCGACCACCGGCACGCCGACGCCGCGCACGTCGATCATGCCCAGAAGGCTCGCCGGCGCATTGGCCATGCGCTGGATCGGCTTGTGATCGAGAACCTCGCGGACCTGGCGCACGTTGACGGCAAAGGCCGCCGAGCCGAGCTGGAAGGTCAGCATCTCGTTGTTGCCGTCGACATCCTCGTCTTCGAAACGGGAGGACTGGAAGGGCGTGTTCATGCTCTCATCCCTGTAAGTTCGGCTCGGCGCTGGATGGAAGGGGTGGGGCGGGTTCAAGCGTCTTCGAGAAGCCGCTCGACATCGAGCAGCACCACGAAGCGGTCATCCTGGCGCACCACGCCGTCGAGATAGCGGCTCGGCCAGCGCGTGCCGTATTCCGGCATGGCTTCCACCTCGCCGGTGCGCACATGAATGACCTCGAACACCGCGTCGGTCTTGATGCCGACATGGAAAGTCTCGCCCGAGGAGGAGACCTCCGAGACGATCACGCGGCTCGTCTCGGTGTCTTCGGTGGGCTCCATGCCGAAGCGGTTGCGAAGATCGATGAGCGGCAGGACATTGCCGCGCACGTTGATGAGGCCCGGCGCAAAGGACGGCGCGTTGGGAACGCGCGTCATGGCGGGGGGATCGAGGACTTCGTGAACCAGGGCAACCTTGATCCCGAAGAGATCGTTGCCAAGGGCGACGGTCAGATAGTCCTGCAGGGACGGATCGGCGGATTCGGTGATCTGCGACATGGGAGCGCTCCGTCAGGCGGCGATGCGGTCGGCGCGGGGCTGGGCCACGAACCGGGCAAGGGGATTCACGTCGAGGATGAGCGCCACGGCGCCGTCACCCAGGATCGTCGCGCCGACAAGGCCGGGCGTCTTGGCATGGAGCGGCGAGAGCGGCTTGATAACCGTCTGGTGCTGGCCCACGACCTGATCCACGACGACGCCGAGCTTGCCGGAGTCGTTTTCGGTGACGACCACGATCGAGCCGCGCTCGCTCGTGCCGAACACTTCGTTCATCCACAGAAGCGGGACGAGCGTTCCGCGAATGTCGACGAAGTTGCGACCACCCGAGGCCCGCGATTCGACGGCGGCGAGTTCCACGCATTCCTCGACGCTGGTCAGCGGCAGGATGCACTGGGCATCGCCGATCGCGACCTGGAGGCCGTCGATGATGGCGAGCGTCAGCGGCAGGCGCAGCATGAAGCGCGTGCCCTCGCCCGGCCGCGAGTCGATCTCGATCGTGCCGTGCAGCTCGTTGATTGTGCGTCGCACCACGTCCATGCCCACGCCCCGGCCCGACAGGTTGGAGACGGCGGCGGCCGTGGAGAGGCCGGGATGGAAGATCAGCTCGTCGATCTCACGATCGGGCGGGATCACGCCTTCCGGCACGATGCCGGCCGCATGCGCCTTTTCCAGGATGCGCGTGCGGTTGAGGCCGGCGCCGTCATCCTCGATCGTGATCACGACTTCGGTGCCCGCCTGGCGGGCCGACAGGCGCAGGAGGCCGCGCTTGGTCTTGCCGGCCGCCTCGCGGCGCTCGGCCGACTCGATGCCGTGGTCGCAGCTGTTGCGGATGATGTGGACCATGGGATCGCCGAGGCGGTCGAGCACGGTCTTGTCCAGCTCGGTTTCCTCGCCGGAGAACTGAAGGTCGATATCCTTGCCCAGATCCGACGAAATATCGCGCACGACGCGGCGATAGCGGCCGAACAGGGTTTCGATCGGCACCATGCGCATGCCCATGGCCGAGTCGCGCAGGTCCGAGGACAAGCGTTCGATTTCTTCGGCAACGGTGGTGAGAACGGGATCGTGGCGGTTGCGCGCCAAGGCCGACAGACGGGCCTGGGCGATCACGAGTTCGCCGACCTGATCGAGAAGCATATCGAGGCGCGAAGCCGAAACACGCACGTTGGCTTCCGCCACAGCGGCCTTGGCTTCGTCCGCCTTGGCGGGCTTGGCAGCGGGCGCGACGACGGCTTTGGGAGCCGCAGGGGCGGCGGCAGGCGGCGACGCGGCGACAACCGGAGCCGGCGCAGCCGCGACAACGGGCGCGGCGACCGGAGCGGCAACCGGCTCGACGCTCTGCGCTTCGTCGCTCAGCTCGTCGACACGAACCGCGTCCGGGCCGTCCACGAAGATGAACACGTCGTCGATCGCCGAGCGGCCCTGCGAGGTGACCAGCTCCATCTCCCAGCTGATGTAAAGGTCGGTCGGCACCAGCTCTTCGAGCACGGGCACGCCGGACAGAACGCCCGTCACCTTCAGCTCGCCAAGATCGCGCAGCTCATCGAGAAGCGCCAGCGGATTGGTGCCGAAGGCCAGCGCGTTGCGCTCGAACTGAAGACGGATGCGGAAGCGCTGCATCGCCTTGGCGCTGGCGGCCACCGGGGCTGCGGCCTGGGGGGCGGCAGCGGACACAGCGCCCGCACCCGGCGCTTCGGCGACTTCCGCCAGCAGCGCGTCGGCCAGCCGGCGGCTTTCGGCCGAATGGTCGCCGTCGCTTTCGAACAAGAGCTTGCGGATCTGGTCGGCCGACTGGAGAAGGAGGCTGACGAGCTGCGGGGTGACCGGAGCCTTGTCCTGACGCACCTTCTCGAAGGCGTTTTCCAGCTCATGCGCAAACGCCGCCATGGCCGGCGGGCCGAACATGCCACCCGAACCCTTCAGCGTGTGAAGGGCGCGGAAAGTGGTGTTGATCAGCTCGCGGTCGGTGGGCCTGCTTTCCAGATCGAGCAGCGCTGCTTCGAGCTGTTCCAGAAGATCACGCGCTTCATTGAGGAATACTTCGAGCATATCGCCGCCCATGGACATCAGGCTCCGATCAGCTTGTTGACGACGGCGACGAGCTTCGTCTGATCGAACGGCTTGACGATCCAGCCGGTGGCGCCGGCCGCCTTGCCTTCCTGCTTCTTGCCCTCGTCGGATTCGGTCGTGAGCATCACGATCGGAACGCCGGCGTGCTGGGGCATTTCGCGCACCTTCTTGATCATGCCGATCCCATCGAGATTGGGCATGTTCAGGTCGGTGATGATGAGCTGATACTTGTTCTGGTCCAGCTTCGTCAGCGCGTCGGCGCCATCCACGGCCGTGTCGGGCGCGTAGCCTGCACTTTCGAGGGTGAAGGACACCATCTGACGGATACTGGCGGAGTCATCGACGCAAAGGACGGACTTGGTCACGGACTGCACCTTTCTGGGTACGGGATTGAACGTTCGGGAGGAAAGGAGAATGCCGGCTCAACGGCCCGGCACGACGACCCCGGCGCGCTGAAACAGCTGCTCGACCGAGTCGGACAGGGCGAGCGTCAAGCTGCGCCCCTTGGCGGACATCGAAGCCTGGAAGCTCACAAGGAACTGAACCAGACCGACGTCCCCCCGATCCACCGCCGTCAGGTCGAGATGAACCGGACCTTCGGGATGGCGACGGGCGAAATCGAGAAGCTCTCCTTGCAACTCGCCAAGACGAGACAACTCGCAAGAGCCTGACAGGGCGAAGGCATTTTCAGAAGAAGACATCGCGACACGACCTCGCTTTCGGACAAGAACAAAATGTCTGAAACAGATTTCGCAGCCGTTAAATCCATCGGCCAGCCTGACAACTGAGTCCACAAGGTGAACAAAGCATTTTTCACCCGCACTCGAAGCCTTCATGACAAGGAGACTCTAGAGAGCACCGCAACCAAACCTTCCCATCGCAGACCAAGGGAGGGTGCCGGAGGTTACCGATGCATCAATATTAATAAATGCTTGCTTCGATATCCATTTGCTACTCAACACAATCTTATCGTTTCACTCGTTACAAATTGAGCGAAGACGATCGGTCCGTGCTGGATGCGATCGGCGAACCGGCCGGCGCCCGGACGCTCGGCCTCCTCCACCTTTCCCAGGTGACGGGTCGCCGATGCCAGGTTCAGCACCGCTCCGTTCGTTCAGCCCGTTTCGCCAATCGCGGTCGCCGCACGCGCCTGCTCCGGAGACGTCATGCTCGCGTTCAAGAACTTCCCTACCTCGCGCAAGCTCCTTCTTGCCTTCGCTGTGACGACGGCGGGCTTCGGCATGGGCGGCGCGGCCATTCATCAGAGCGTGAAGGACTCGCAGGCCGCAAATGCCGCCTACGACGCTCTGCTGGACCGCGCCCGCGCCACCGACGCTCTGGAACGTGCCGTTCTGGCGCGCAGCACCGCCGCGCTCACGCTTCTCCAGCAGCCCGGCAATGAGGCGGCCACCGCCTTCAAGAGCGCGGGTGTCGAGCTCGGCAGCGCGGTCGGCGCGCTTCAGGGCCGATTCGAAAGCGCGACCGACGCGGCCCGTCTGGAACGCCTGAAGACGCTCGACGCCGACTTCCGCGCAGATGTGGAACACGCCCTGTCTGCGGCTCCGGCCCCGGCTGCGGTTTCGCCCAAGACGCGCGCGGAGCTGGCCTTGCCGGCCGTGCAGACCGCGCCCGACGCCGCCCCGATGATCGCCCTCGCCCGCACGCTGAGCGACGGCGACGATGCGGCGCTGAGCGCCGCCGGAACGCGCCGCGAGGAAGCGCGTGCCACCTATGGCCTGACCTTCCCCTTCGCGCTCGGCCTGCCGCTCGCGCTCGCCGCGCTGTCCTGCGGTCTCCTCATGCGTGGCGTCGCCTCGCCGCTGCGCCGCACGGCCGACGAGATGAAGCGCCTCGCGGATGGCGAAACGGATGTGGTGATCGGCGCGGCCTCGCGCGGCGACGAGATCGGCACGATCGCCCAGCTCGGCGAAACGCTGCGCAGCGTCCGCCAGAAGGCCGCCACGCTCGAAACCCAGATCGGCTCGGTGCGCGCGGAGGCCGAGGCCAAGGCCTCGGAAGCGACGGCCGAGCGCCAGCGCATCGTCGATGAACAGACCCTCGTGACCGGCACGTTGCAGGACGCTCTGACGCGCCTGTCGGCCGGCGACCTCACCTGCCGCATCGAAGGCGAGTTCCCCTCGCGCTACACCAAGCTGCGCGACGAGTTCAACGCCGCCGTCAACCACCTGCACGACATGGTGGGCCGCGTCACGCAGTCCGTCTCCTCCATCTCCAACGGCACGAGCGAGATCGGCCATGCGGCCGACGACCTGTCGCGCCGCACCGAGCAGCAGGCCGCCAGCCTCGACAAGACGGCTTCGGCGCTAGACGAGATCACCGCGACCGTGAAGCACGCGGCCGAAAACGCGGCCTCGGTCGCCTCCTCCGTGGCGGTCGCCCGCCAGGATACGGAGCGCTCGGGCGAGGTCATGCGCGAGGCGGTGGAGGCGATGAACTCCATCCAGAAGTCCTCGCAGCAGATCGCCCGCATCATCGGCGTGATCGACGAAATCGCCTTCCAGACCAACCTTCTGGCGCTGAACGCCGGCGTCGAGGCGGCCCGCGCGGGCGATGCCGGCCGTGGCTTTGCGGTGGTGGCGCTCGAAGTGCGCGCGCTCGCCCAGCGCTCGTCGGAAGCGGCGAAGGAAATCAAGACGCTGATCAGCGCCTCGTCCGGCCATGTCGGCAACGGCGTGGATCTCGTGAACCGCTCGGGCGAGGTACTCACCCGCATCGCCGCGCAGGTCACGCAGATCGACGCGCTGGTGCAGGAGATCGCCGGCTCGGCGCGCGAACAGTCGATCGGTATCGCCGACGTCAACGACGCCGTGAACAAGATGGACCGCGTGACGCAGCAGAACGCCGCGATGGTGGAGGAAACCACCGCCGCCACGCTGTCGCTGCGCAGCGAGACCGAAGAGCTCGGCCGCCTCGTGTCCTCGTTCCGCGTCGATGGAACCAATGGCGCGGTCGCCCAGCTTCGCTCGCTCTCCGCCGCCATGAAGACCGCGCCGAAGGCGCACGCCGCGCCCGCGTCGCGCCCGGTTGAAGCCGCGCCGGTGGCCAAGCCCGCGCTTGTCGCCATGGCCGCCTCGGCAGCCGCCGCAGCGCCCGCCGCCGCAGCTGCGGCAGAAGATATGGGTTGGGAGGAATTTTGATGGGTTCGAACCAGACGAACACCGGACCGAAGCCCGCCGCGCCGGCTCCCCAGGACGAACTCGTGGTCGCCCTGCCGCCTGAAATCCTCGCCATGATGGCGGCGAGCGAAGCGGCGATGGCCGACACGGACGAGACAGGCGAGCCTGAGCCCGCCGACCTCGCCCCGCCCGAGACGGCCGAGCCGAGCGCTGAGTCCGCCGAGAATGCGGCGAACGAGAGCGAAGCGGACGAGATTGAAGCGGTCGAGAGCGAAAACAAGATCGTGTCGCTCGAGCCCGCGACCCTGGAACTCGGCGAGGCCGAAGCCCTCGAAGACGAGCCGAACGCCGCTGCCGAGATCGAGCCGCTCGCCATGGCTGATATGGCCGAAGACAGCGGGAGCGACGACGAGACGGCCGACGAGACGCTGGCGGCCAGCGCCGCAAGCGCCGAGAACGCCGAGCCGGAGACCGGCGACGAGCCCGAAGCCGGCGACGAGCCGGCCACGGCAGGAGACGCGCTGCCCGACTTCGTCCTGGCCATGATGGCCGAGGCGAGCGCGCCGGTGGAAGGCGAGGTCGTCTGCGCGCTGCCGGCGGTGCTCGACATCACGGCGGCGAGCGGCCTGCACGGCACGCTTCTCGCCCATCGCGGCGCGCCGCTGGCTCTCGACGCCAGCGCCGTGAAGCGCTTGGGCGGCCAGTGTCTCCAGCTCCTGATTTCGGCTGGGCGCACCTGGGGCGCGGACGGCGTTCCCATTCGTCTGTCGGACAGTTCCGAGGCCTTCCAGCGCGATCTCGCCCTCATGGGCCTCAGCTGCGACGAGTTGTTTGAAAGGGAGGCCGCGTGATGGGCAAGACCATCCTGACCATCGACGACTCGCGCACCATGCGCGAGCTGCTGCGCTCGGCCCTGGAGCCGGCCGGCTTCACCGTCATCCAGGCCGAGGACGGGCTGCACGGGCTGGAGGTGCTGGGCGCAAGCGAGCCCGACGCCATCATCACCGACATCAACATGCCCCGGATGAACGGGCTGGAATTCATCGAGGCCGTGCGCGTCGATGCCACCAAACGGGCGATCCCGATCATCGTCCTCACCACGGAAAGCGACACAGCCAAGAAGGACCGCGCCCGCAACGCCGGCGCCACGGGCTGGATCGTCAAGCCGTTCGATCCCGCCCGGCTGATCGCCGCCATCAATCGCGTCGTCGCCTGAGGACCATCCGCCCATGAGCGCACTCGACGAAATCAGAGTCGTCTTCTTTCAGGAATGCGACGACCAGCTTCAGGAGCTGGAAGACGGCCTCACCGCCATGGAAGGCGGCGAGACCGACGACGACACGGTGAACCGCGTCTTCCGCGCGGTGCACTCGATCAAGGGCGGCGCGGGCGCGTTCGACCTGCACAAGCTGGTCAAGTTCGCCCACACGTTCGAAACCGTTCTCGACGAGGTCCGCTCGCACCGTCTGGCGGCCGACGACACGGTCATGCCGGTCATGCTCCGCTCGGCCGACCATCTGCGCGATCTCGTGGCCGCCGGCCGCGACGGCGGCGATGGCGATCAGGAGCGCTCCAAGGAACTGATCGTCGAACTCGAAACGCTGATCGGCGGCCCCAAGGGCGGCCATTCGGCGGCCGAGGACGGCGCGGACGAAGACGGCGGCCTGAGCTTGGCGGATTTCGAGTTCACGCCCGTGGCGATGGACTGGAGCGCGATGGGCTTTGGCGACGCGCCGGCCCTGGACGCCGACGAAGGCGGCCCGGCGGTTCGCATCTCCTTCCGCCCGCGCAAGGATCTCTACGCCAAGGCCAACGAGGCGGCCGTGCTCCTGCGCGAAGTTGCGGCGCTGGGCGAGGCCGTGGTGCGCTGCGACACATCCGACGTGCCGATGCTCGACACGATCGACCCCGAGGGCGCCTATCTCGCCTTCGAGATCGAACTCGACGGCGAGAATGCCAGCGAGGCGAAGGTTCGCGAAATCTTCGAATTCGCCGAATGGGACTGCGATCTCGAGATCAAGGCGCGCGGCGGCGCGATGCCTGATTTTTCGGCGATGGGCGATGACGATGCGGGCGGCCTGTCGGTCGCCGATCTCCTGGCGCGTCTCCAGAGCGAGATTTCGACCGAGCCGGCCGAGGGCGAGACCACCGGTCAGGCGGAGGGCTCCCCCCTCCCCTCTCTGAAGCCGGCCCCCGAAGCCTCTGAGCCCGCGAAAGCCGAGGGCAAGGAGGAAAAGGACAAGGCCGGCAACAAGGGCGAGGCCGAAGCGCCCGCCGTCGTCATTCGCGTCGAATTGCACCGGGTCGACAAGCTGATCGACCTCGTGGGCGAACTCGTCACCACTCAGACCATGCTGGCCCAGAAGGTCGAGGAAGCCGGGCTTCCCACCGGCTCCGAGGTCGTCAGCTCGATCGAGGAACTGGACCGCCTGACCCGAACGCTGCAGGACAGCGTGATGGCCGTGCGCGCCCAGCCGGTGAAGTCGGTCTTCCAGCGGATGCCACGCCTCGTGCGCGAAACCGCCTCCGCCACAGGCAAGAAGGTCAACTTCATCACCCATGGCGAGAACACCGAGGTCGACAAGACCGTGGTGGAACGCCTGTCCGACCCGCTGACGCACATGATCCGCAACGCGATCGACCATGGCTTGGAAAAGCCCGAGGATCGCGTGGCCAAGGGCAAGCCGGCCGAAGGCACGGTGACGCTCTCGGCCGCCCATCGCTCGGGCCGCATCATCATCGAGATCTCCGACAATGGCGGCGGCATCAACCGCCCCAAGGTGCGCCAGATCGCGATCGACAAGGGCCTCATCCCGGCCGACGCGGTTCTGTCGGACGAGGAAACGGACCAACTCGTGATGCTGCCGGGCTTCTCCACGGCCACCACCGTCTCAGCCATTTCCGGTCGCGGCGTCGGCATGGACGTCGTGAAGTCCTCGATCGAGGCGCTGGGCGGACGCTTGTCCATCTCCTCTCGCCCCGGCCTCGGCTCCTCCTTCACCATGAGCCTGCCGCTGACGCTGGCCGTGCTCGACGGCATGATCGTGCGGGTGGAGGACGAAACGCTGGTGGTGCCGCTGAGCGCCATCGTCTTCACCTTCCGGCCCCAGCCGGAAGACCTTCAGCTGGTCGGCCAGGGCCGCGCGGTTCACGTACGTGACCAGATCGTCCCCCTGATCGATGTGGGCGTTGCGCTCGGCTACCGCACGGAGCCGGTGGATCCGCTGACCTCCGTCGCCATCCTTGTGGATTGCGACAACAACCGGCGGGTGGCGCTCCTGGTGGACGACATCCGGGGCCAGCGGCAGGTCGTGATCAAGAGCCTGGAAAAGAACTACCGTCCCGTGCCGGGTATCTCGGCCGCGACGATCTCCGGCGAGGGGCGCGTGGCGCTGATCGTCGATGTCGATGCCATCGCGGGTGACCGGACGCTCGACAATTTCATCTTCGGTATCGACAACGTCGCGGCGGAGTAAGCATCCATGTCGAACACGGCCCGCAAATCCATCGGCTACGGCGTCGAGATGGTGGCCTTCCGCGTCGGTCCTCAGGAATTCTGCGTCGACATCAAGGCGGTGCGCGAAATCCGGGGCTGGACGCCAGCCACCACCCTCCCCCACGCCCCCCATTACATCATGGGCGTCATCAACCTGCGCGGCACGGTGCTGCCCGTGGTCAATCTGGCGGCCCGGCTCGGCCTGCATGTGGACGAGCCGACGCCGCGTCACGTCATTATCGTCGTTCAGGCCGAGGACCAGACCTTCGGCCTCCTGGTCGATGCCGTGTCGGACATCCTCTCGGTCTCGCCCGAGCTGATGCAGGGCGCGCCCGACCTCGCGCAGGACTCGGCCAAGGCCTTCGTGTCTTCGGTGATCGCGCTGGAAGATCGCATGATCGCCCGCGTCATTCCCGAGCGGATGCTGCCCGAGCGCCTCAGGCTGAACTGACATGGAGGCCGCGCGTCTTCTCGCCTCTGTCGCTAGCGACGACCCGGTCCTTTCCCCGAGGGATTTCGACCGCGTCGCCAAGATCATCCGCAAGGAAGCGGGCATCTATCTCGGCGATGCCAAGACGTCGCTCGTCTATTCGCGCTTGATCAAGCGTCTGCGCAATGTCGGCATCTCATCCTTTGCCGCCTATTGCGATCTCGTGGAATCGGCGAGCGGCGCGGTCGAACTGAAGAAGATGGTGGAGGCGCTGACCACCAACTATACGTTCTTTCTGCGCGAGCCCCATCATTTCGAGCATCTGCGCCGCCAAGTCCTGCCCGATCTCCTCGCCCAGGCGGCCAAGGGCCAGCGCGTGCGCATCTGGAGCGCGGGCTGCTCGATGGGTCACGAGACCTATTCGATCGCCCTGTCGCTGCTGGCGGTGGAGCCCGAGATCGCGCGCTGCGACGTGAAGATTCTGGCGACCGACATCGATCGCAACGTGCTCGCCACCGCGCGCGCGGGGCGCTACGACGAGGCGACGCTGGCCGCGCTACCCAAGGCCGATCGCGAGCGCGGTTTCCTGCCGGCCGGCCCGGACGGATATTCCGTGGTGCGGCCCCAGATGCGCGAGTTGATCACGTTCCGGGAGTTGAACCTTCTCGACGACTGGCCGATGCGCGGCGGTTTCGACATCGTCTTCTTCCGCAACGTGGCGATCTATTTCGACCAGCCGCTGCGCGAGGCGCTCTGGGTCCGCATGGCCCAGCAGATTCCGGCGGGAGGCTGGATGTATGCCGGCCATTCGGAGCGCATCACCGGCGCGGCCGCCCAGCTCTTCAGCCATGAAGCCACCACCACCTACCGGAGGCACTCCAGATGACGCCCGTGCGGGTGCTGGTGATCGATGATTCCCCCACCATGCGCATGTTGATCAAGAACGCGCTGCGGGAGGAAGCCGACATCCAGGTGATCGGGGAAGCGGGCACCGCCGTTGAAGCACGCTCCGCCATCAAGGCGCTCGACCCGGATGTGGTGACGCTGGATGTCGAGATGCCGGGGATGCCGGGCATCGAGTTCCTGGAAAAGATCATGCGCCTGCGCCCGATGCCGGTGGTCATGGTGTCGAACCAGACCGGCCCGGGCACGGCGACCGCGATCGAGGCCCTGTCGATCGGCGCCTTCGACTGCCTGGCCAAGCCGCAGCGGGCGGGCGATCCCGCCTTTGCGCATCTGGGCGAGACGCTGCGCCAGGCAGCGGCGTCCAAGAAAGGGCTGATCGGGATTTCGGCCCGGCGCGCCAATGCGGCCATCGCAGCACAGGCCGCCGGAGCCCCTCTCGGCATCCGCCCGCGTATCTCGCGCGACGAGCCGAGCGTCATTGCCATCGGCGCCTCCACCGGCGGCATTGAGGCCTTGACGACATTGTTCTCCACCTGGCCGGCGGATGGGCCGCCGACGCTCGTCGTGCAGCATCTGCCGGCCGGCTTCACGCGTGGCTTCGCCCAGCGGCTCGCCCGCCTGTCCCCGGCCCAGGTCGTGGAAGCGGAAGACGCGATGCCGATCGAGCGCGGTCATATCTACATCGCGCCCGGCGGCCAGCGCCACCTCATGGCGCTGGGCTCCGAGCCCATGTGCTCCCTCGTGGAAGCGGCGACGGTGAGCGGGCATCGCCCGTCCGTTGACGTTCTCTTTCACTCCGTCGCCCGTCGTTTCGGAAAAAAAAGCCTTGCCGTCATTTTAACCGGCATGGGCAGCGACGGAGCGCAGGGCGCATTGGAGATTCGTAAAGCTGGAGGGAGGACAATAGGTCAGAATGAGGAATCCTCCCTCGTCTACGGAATGCCACGTGCCGCTTTCTCGCTCGGTGCCATCGACGAGGAACACCCGCTCGAATCCATACACCGCGCCGTGTTCGGTGCCTGAAACGAAAGCCTAACGCCGATGTCGCTCACAAAGCAGACGATTAAGATCCTGATCGTGGACGACCAGACCACGAGCCGTCTCCTGATGCGCGACGCGCTGCAGCAGATCGGATTTGCCAATATTCCGTTCGCCAAGGACGGCGAAGAAGCGCTCAAGATGATGATGTCGAGCCCGGCGCATATCGTCGTGTCCGACTACAACATGCCCAAGCTCAACGGGCTTCAGCTGCTGCAGGCGATCCGCACCTATCCGGCAACCCGCATCACGCCCTTCATCCTCCTGACCGGTTCGGGCGATCGCGAAGTGCTCCAGCGCGCGGTGAAGCTCGGCGTCAACAACTACCTGCCCAAGCCCGTGCAGCCCGCAGCCCTTCAGAAGGCCATTCAGGCCGTCACAGGCAATCTGGCCTGATGACGCTGGCAGGCGGCCGAGCTCACGTCGCGCAAGGCGAGATCCGCGTGGAAACCCGCTCGGATGTCTGCCTGACGACGATTCTCGGCTCCTGCGTGGCGGCCTGCATCTTCGATCCGATCGCGCGGACGGGAGGGATGAACCACTTCATCCTTCCCGGCGACACCCAGCATCAAAGCGGGGCGGCCGAGCGCTACGGCGTCTATCTCATGGAAGTGCTGGTCAACGGGCTTCTGGAGAAGGGCGCCGAGCGTCAGAGGCTTCTGGGCAAACTGTTCGGAGGCGCCAAAACCACGATCGGGCGCGGCGAGATCGGCGCGGCCAATGCCGCCTTCGCCAAGCGCTTCCTGGCGATGGAGAACATTCCTCTCGTGAGCGTCAGCCTCGGCGGATTGCGAGTTCGCCGGGTGGAATTCTGGCCCTGCAGCGGCCGCGCGCGCCAGCTCTATATCGACGCGCCGGAGCCCGCTCCGCCCCCCGCGCCCGAGCCTTCGGCCTTGGGCCAGGTCGAGTTTTTCTAGACCCATCGCTCCATGAGGCGCGTCCGCCACCGGGCTGCCGCGACCTTCCACGCAAGATGTCGAGCCAGCGGCGAGGGTTTCCTCGAGCCAGTTGCCGAGCCACCAGCGAATGAATCGACCATTGCCTCCCGCTCTTGTGGCCAGGCGATGCGAAATCGCCTATCCGGCCCGCTCGCGTTGAAATCCGTGCTGGCCGCCTTCTTGATGCCGCGTTTGGGTTTCGATACCCGACCTGCTGAAAGCCACGCGCAGTCCCGGCAGAAAGGTTTCCATGCCCCATTCGCCCTCCCCCCTCCTGTCCGCCCTTCTCGAGCGGATCGGCCACGAACTCTCCGCCGAGGCGGCCAAGGTGCGCGATCTCCATGCCCTCGTGGAAAGCGGGCAAACCGCCCATGCCACCATGGTCACCGCACAGACGATCGACACGACCTCCCAGCATCTTGGTGAACTCTCGGCGCTTTTGACATGCGTCGCCGCCTCGGCGGGCGGAGCGGCCGTGCCGGCGGCCTGTTTCGAGGCGATGACCCTGTCGAGCCTGCGGTCGCGGCTGCTGGGCGAGAGCGAGACCGCCGCCGAGTCGGGCGAGGTCGACTTTTTCTAAAGGCCTCGTTGGCTTACGTCATGCGATACGCAAGCCATTGCGCTTATGCTCCGGGCGACCGTTGCGTGGCTGGCGGCTGGGCCGCCAGCGGTTTGTGCCCGCAAGGCCCACCGACGCGTCGGTGAAGGACGGGTAAGGCATACGCGCTCTCGAACGCGCGACACGAATCGCTGGCCCCAAGCGCTTTCCAACGAAAGCCGAGGCGGCGTTTGCGCCGGGACAACGCGGGAAACAATCCCCTTGCGCGCAAATTGATAGTCGAAGCATGTGCTCCGACGCGGCTCCACATGGCAGATGGCCAAAGCAGAAGCGAACGTCGCTGCTTCCATCAATGCCCACATTTCTTATAAAATTCATTCAACCCAGGTTCTGGCGGGCGCAGGCCGCAGCCTTTCCAGCGCTCTAGCGCACTGGGGCGAATTGAGGCTTTTTTGCATCTGCTCAGTGGCAGCGCCGCAACATGATGACTTGATTCCAGCGAATCAAAACCGTAAAATTGGAACGATTACATTAACCTGACTTATCTTTTTTTCATCCGTAAGCTCGAAATTCTCTTGCTAAATCGTTTCAGACGCTAGGGCGTCACATTTCTTGATTTTTGACATCCCCTCAATGAGGAAAAATCGATCACCTTATATTTCAGAGATCACGATTTGCTGCAAAGCACAACGCCGCGGAATGCGTCGCACAAGATAAGACGCGCAAGCACGTTCGTTACGATCGTGTCTTTACCAAGCGGAACAACGAAACCACGAGAAAAAGAACAATCACAGAACCACCCCGGATAGATTCTAGCAGTTTTCATATTATTATTTCCAAGCATGTTGACGCAGAAAATTTCTTAATCCTCTTTCGGAAGCTTGGCGCAAAACCGCAGGAAAAGAAAATATCTCGGTTCCTTGCAAAATTTTTCCATCAAAAAACCCATCATCAAATACGCAAAACGAAACATCACACAAATAACAGCAGTATTATTCGATAATATTTGGCGTAGCTCGATCGACCCACACGCCTCAACAAGCAAACTCCAAGAATGCAACCGAAAGGCGTAGACTCGGCGCGGACTCGACAGGGAAAATTGACGGATGATCAAGGTTATCCAATCCTTAATGCCGCGATTCGGATTCGAGGGAGCTTGCTTGCCGTAACGACAGACTTGGCCATAAAGCTTCCCTATCACCGCCCCCGGTATCGAGGCCCTAGGTCATGACGAAGCTTTCTTCCCTGGCTGAGATCAGCAAGGACGTCCCAGCGCTCGGCTACGCCCCCGTGGGCGGCCACGCCAAGCGGAGCCTGGACATCCTGATCGCCGTCACGGCGTTGATCCTTCTCAGCCCGCTGATGCTTTTCATCATCGTTCTGATGAAGATCACCGATCCCGGTCCGATCTTCTTCGGACACAAGCGGGTCGGCTTCGACGGTCAGCATTTCCCTTGCTACAAGTTCCGCTCCATGGCGACAAACTCGGCCGAGCTTCTTCAGAAGCTTCTCCAGAGCGATCCCGTCGCGAAGGCCGAATGGGAAGCCTCGCAAAAGCTGCGCAACGACCCGCGTGTCACGCGAATCGGCCGCATCCTCCGCGAGACGAGCCTGGACGAGCTGCCGCAGCTGTTCAACGTTCTGAAGGGCGACATGAGCCTCGTCGGCCCGCGCCCGATCGTGGACGACGAGATTCCGCGCTACTCGCACCGCATCTCCGCCTACAAGCGCGTTCGCCCCGGCGTCACCGGCATGTGGCAGGTCAACGGCCGCTCGGACACCAGCTATGCCGCCCGCGTCAAGTTCGACAGCTACTATGTGCGCAACTGGTCCGTGCTTCTCGACCTGCGCATTCTGTTCAAGACCGTCGGCGTGGTTCTGAAGCGCGACGGCAGCTACTGAGACCGGACGGCGGGCTTCGGCCCGCCGCAGCATTCTCGATAAGGCTTGCACCTCCGCGGGCCAGCATGTGAAACGGGTCTTGAGCGCACTCAAGGCCCGTTTTTTCATGTCCGACCGTCTCGATCGCATCGTTTCCGCCGCCCTTCGCGCCGGCGCGGCCATCATGACGATCTATGACGGCTGCATCGAAGCTGAGACCAAGAGCGACGGCTCGCCCGTGACGCAAGCGGATCGGCTGGCGGAAGCGATTCTTCTGGAAGCTCTCGGGGCCGACTTTCCGGATATCCCGGTGATCGCGGAAGAAGAGGCGGCGGCCGGGCGCATTCCCGATGTCGGCGAGCGCTTCTTTCTGGTGGACCCGCTGGATGGAACGCGCGAGTTCATCGGACGCAATGGCGAGTTCACGGTCAATGTCGGCCTGATCGAGGCGGGCGCGCCGCGCCTTGGCGTCATTTATGCCCCCTGCCTCGGCCGCGTTTTTGCAGCCGATGGCGCGTCGTGCTGGCAGGGCGAGGTCTTGGATGGGGCCATCGTGGAGCGCTGCGCCATGCGGGTCCGAGCCGCACCGGCCGAGCCCGTCACCGTCGCCAGCCGCTCTCACGCGACGCCCGAAACTGCGGGCTGGCTGACGCGTCATGCCATCCGGCATGTCGCCTGTCGGGGCTCCTCCCTGAAATTCTGCCTGCTCGCCGCCGGGGAGGCCGACCTCTATCCGCGCTTCGGTCGGACGATGGAATGGGACATCGCGGCCGGACACGCGATCCTGCAAGGAGCAGGCGGCCTCGTCACGACACCGGAGGGAGAGCCCCTGCGCTACGGCAAGCGCGACCAGCACTTTACCAATGGCGATTTCATCGCGCTGGGAGACCCCGCGCTTCTGAGGCTTTTGCGCTAGCGCATGTCAGCTGCGGCGGGCACGCCGGGTCGAGGGTTCGATCGACCGAAATCAAGGCGAGCGTCAGGCCAACGCCCAGACCGCAAGGCCCGCCCAGAAGCTGGACGAGATGGCAAGACCAAGGAGAATGCCGCGCGCCGGCGCCAGGCGTTCGCGCGCATCCGAGACATCGCGCTGCGACAGATCGATCGTGCCGGTCACCAGTTCAGCCTGGAAAGGGATCATTTCGATATCTCGCTGCTATCCGTCATCGACCCGCCCCTCGCATCCCGCGCGAAGGGCCGATCCGACGTCTTGTCTGCAGGACATTAAAAGCAGTGCTTGAAAGGAAGCTTGCGGCAATCGCTCAAATTGCACCCAATTGACGGAAGCGACGTCAAAAATCCGCAAATGAGAGAATGTAGACAATAAAGGATAAACTTTTGCCGCGAGTCGGTTGCCGCCTTGCATCACCCAACGTACAAAGCCCTACCCATGCTGCACCGCAACGCGGCAGGGACCCTGACGACGACAGCGCCAAGAATGGACCCAAGACGATGGGCAACGTGCCGCCGCTCGAAAGCACCGCTTCGAACCTTGCTGTGATCGGAACTGGCTATGTCGGCCTCGTGTCCGGCGCTTGTCTCGCCGAAGCCGGGCATCACGTCGTCTGCGTCGATCAGGTGCAGGCCAAGATCGACATGCTGCGCGCCGGCGCCATCCCGATCTACGAGCCGGGGCTGGACGAGGTGGTTCGGCGCAATGTCGAGGCGGGTCGCCTGCGCTTCACCACCGATCTGGCGGAAGCCGTGGCGGACGCGCAGATCGTCATGATCGCGGTGGGCACGCCTACTCGCAAGCTCGACGGCAATGCCGACCTTCAATATGTCTTCGCCGCCAGCCGCGACATCGCCCGCGCCCTGACCCATCCCGCCGTCATCGTCACCAAGTCCACCGTGCCGGCCGGCACGGGGCGCGAGATCCGGCGCATCATCGAGCGCGAGAACCCCTCGCTCGACTTCGACATCGCCTCGAACCCCGAGTTCCTGCGCGAAGGCAACGCCATTTCCGACTTCATGAAGCCGGACCGCATCGTCGTCGGCACGGAGTCGGCGCGTGCGAGAAACGTGATGGAGGCGCTTTACAAGCCCTTCACCGCCCAAGGCTTCGAGCTGATCTCGACCGACATCGTTTCGGCCGAACTCATCAAATATGCCGCCAACACGTTCCTTGCCACCAAGGTCTCCTTCATCAACGAAATGGCCGACATCTGCGAGAAGGTCGGCGGCAACATCGCTGACATTTCGCGCGGCATGGGGTCCGACAAGCGCATCGGGCGCGCCTTCCTGCAGCCAGGGCCGGGCTATGGGGGCTCCTGCTTCCCGAAGGACACGCTCGCGATGGTGCATATCGGCGAAAAGGCGCTGAGCCCGGCGACGATCGTCGAAGCGGTCATCGCGGTCAACCGCGCCCGGCCGCACCGCATGGTGGCCAAGGTCGTGGCGGCGGCGGGCGGCGATGTGCGCGGCAAGACCGTAGCGCTGCTCGGCCTCACCTTCAAACCCGAGACCGACGACGTGCGCGACAGCGTGGCGGTTCTGGTGGCCGAACAGCTCGCCGCCGAGGGGGCGATCGTACGCGCCTACGACCCGCAGGGGATGGCCCATGCCCGCGAGCTTCTGGGCGAGGCCGTCCAGTATGCACCGAGCATGGACGCCGCGCTGGAGCGTGCCGATCTCTGCGTGATCGCGACCGAATGGCGGGAATTCTCCGAGCGTCCGCTCGCCGACTACAAGCGCGCGCTCGCCGTGCCCATGATCGTCGATTTCCGCAATGTCTTCTCGCCGGCCGAGGCTGCGGCCGCCGGGCTGGGCTATATCTCGATCGGCCGCGCGAGCGTGCCCGCGCCCGAGCTTCTGCCGGCCTGACCGTCCCTGCCCCACATCCGGCCCGTCACGGCGGGCCGGTTGACAAAGCCGGGAGAGGCCGGCATCACTCATGCCATTCCGAGGGGTGCGCCTGATGGCGCTGAGATGGCGAAAGCCGAACCCTTGAACCTGATCCGGGTCATACCGGCGTAGGAACGGGAATGGGCGGCGCTTCAGTCGTCTTGGCACCTTCTTCGCTTCGCTCCGGATCTCTTGCGGCCCGTCCGGGCCTGAGGAGATCGCATGGGTTTCATTCGACTGAACGCCACTGAACCGCCCTCGCGGCCGAGTGCCGATGCAGGTTCTAGCGCTTGCGCGAAGCCGACGGCGCGGGTCCCTCGGCGCAGGGACCCAGACAGTCCGCGAGGCCATGGCGCGGGACAGTCGGCGCTTCGTCTCCGCGCCTTCCTGCTCTGGGCCTCCCACAGTTCCTTGTCTCGCCATCCGCCCCGCGAGGCCTGAGGCCATGCGCGCGCTTCGCGCCACGCTGTTCGGACTTCTGGCGGTTCTGCTGATCTGGGCGGGCTTCGTCGCGCTGGCCGCGCCGCCGCCCTATATGCTGCCCTCGCCCGCGCGCGTCGCGACAACGCTCTGGGCGCGCTCCGGCTTTCTTCTGGCGCAAGGCTGGCTGACGCTGGTGGAGACGATCCTCGGGCTCGTTTTCGGCGCTTGTGCCGGCGCACTGGCGGGGCTCGGCACCGTGCTCTGGCCGCGTCTCGGCCGTGTCGCCTGGCCGCTGCTCCTCGTGCTTCAGGCCATGCCCGTCTTCGCTCTCGCGCCGCTTCTGGTGCTCTGGTTCGGCTTCGGGCTCGTGTCCAAGGTCGTGATGGCGGCGCTTGTCATCTTCTTTCCCGTCGCCTCCGCCTTTGCCGACGGGCTGCGTCGCACCGAGCCCGAGCTTCTGGACGCCGCCGCCCTGACCACCGCCACCCATTGGCAGACGCTGCGCTTCGTGCGCATTCCGCTCGCCCTGCCGGCCCTCGTCACGGGCCTTCGCGTCGCCGCCCCGCTGGCCCCGCTCGGCGCGGTGATCGGCGAATGGGTCGGCGCGTCGGGCGGGCTCGGCTTCGTGATGATCCAGGCCAATGCCCGGATGCAGACCGACCTCATGTTCGCCGCCCTCGCGCTTCTGGCCGCCATGACGCTGGCGCTGCGCGCGCTGGTGGACGAGTTCGCGCCGCGCCTCGCCCCCTGGGCGGCCGAAAGCGGCCCCTCACCCTTTCCCTCCCTCCTTCGAAGGAAATCGTCCTGATGCGTTCCCTCTTCGCGGCCGCCGCCCTTGCGGCCTCGCTTCTGGCAAGCCCCGCGCTCGCCGCCGACAAGCTGACCGTGCTTCTCGAATGGTTCGTCAACCCCGACCACGCGCCACTGGTGATCGCCAAGGAAAAGGGCATCTTCGAAAAGCACGGGCTCGATGTCGATCTGGTGCCTCCGGCCGACCCCTCCGCGCCGCCGCGCCTCGTGGCCGCCGGGCAGGCGGATGTCGCCCTGCACTACCAGCCCAATCTCATGCTGGATCAGGCCGGCGGCCTGCCGCTGGTGCGCTTCGGCACACTGGTCGAAACGCCGCTCAACACGGTCGCGGTGCTCGCCAACGGTCCGGTGAAGAGCCTGGCCGATCTCAAGGGCAAGCGCATCGGCTATTCCGTGGCGGGCGTCGAGGAAGCGCTTCTCTCCGCCATGCTGGGCTCGGCCGGGCTGACGCTTGCCGACGTCACGCTCATCAATGTCAATTTCGCGCTGACCGCCTCGCTCGCCTCCGGCAATGTGGACGCCACGATCGGCTCCTATCGCAATTTCGAGGCGACGCAGATGCGCCTCGAACAGCATGATGGCCGCTTCTTCTACCCCGAGGAAAACGGCGTCCCGGCCTATGACGAGCTGGTCTATGTAACGCGCCGCGATCTCCTGAACGACGCGCGCCTGCCGCGCTTCCTCGACGCGGTTGAGGAAGCGACGCTCTATCTCACCAACCATCCGGACGAAGCTCTTCAGCTCTTCCTGAAGGCCTATCCCGACCTGAACGACGAGTTGAACCGCACCGCCTTCGCCGACACGCTGCCGCGCTTCGCCAAGCGCCCCGGCGCGCTGGACACGGCGCGCATGGAGCGTTTCGCGGAGTTCCTGAAGGCCAAAGGCGTCATTCCGGCCGTTCCGCCGGTCTCCGATTACGCGGTGGAGCTGAAGCGATGATCCCGGTCGCGCTCACCATTGCGGGCTCGGATTCGGGCGGCGGGGCCGGCATTCAGGCCGACCTCAAGACCTTCTCGGCACTCGGCGCCTTCGGCACCAGCGTTCTGACTGCCGTCACCGCGCAGAACACGCGCGGCGTGACAGCAGTCGAAACGCTCTCGCCCGCCATCGTCGCGGCGCAGATCGACGCCGTGCTCGGGGATTTCCATGTCGGGGCCATCAAGATCGGCATGGTGTCGAGCGAGGCGGTGATCCGCGCCATCGCCGAACGCCTGCGCGTCCACCAAAGGCGCGCGGTCGTGGACCCCGTGATGATCGCGACCTCGGGCGATCGGCTGATCGACGAGGATGCGCTCGGTGCCTTGAAAGAGGAGCTTCTGCCGCTGGCCGAGGTTCTGACGCCGAACCTGCCGGAAGCCGCGCTGCTCCTGGCCGAGCCCGTGGCCGAGACGGAAGCGGAGATGCGTGAACAGGGCCAGCGTCTCCGCGCCCTCGGGCCGCACGCCGTCCTGATGAAGGGCGGACACCGTCAGGAGGCCGAAAGCGTGGACTGGCTCCTGTCGGATGCCAGCGAGCTGCGCCTCGCCTTTCCCCGCGTCGAAACGGTCAACGACCATGGCACCGGCTGCACGCTGGCGGCCGCCATCGCGGCGGAACTCGCCAGGGGCCATCAGCTGGACGAGGCCGTGCGCGAGGCACGGACCTATCTGCAAGGCGCGCTGCAATCCGCGAAGAATTGGCGACTGGGCGGTGGGCGCGGGCCGGTGCATCATTTCCATGCCCTTTGGCCTGCAATCGCAGGGGAGCGCGCATCGTGAGCGCAGGCGCACTTGAGCCGCAAGGCGTCGCTGAGCCAGCGAGCATCACGCAGGAGAAGCGCTTCAGCGAGCGGCTGCGCGCTGCCGCCGAGCCCGACTGGACGGTGGCCGTCACGCATCGCTTCACGCGAGAGCTGATGTCCGGCACGCTCGCGCCCGATGTCATGGCGCGTTATCTCGTTCAGGATCATCGCTTTCTCGATCCGTTCCTGATGCTGCTCGGCGCGGCCATGGCGACCAGCGACCGATTCGAATCGCGCCTACGGCTCGCCCGCTTCGCCGGCCTCGTGGCGGGCGAAGAGAACACCTATTTCGAGCGCGCCTTCGAGGCTTTGGGCGTCTCCCCTGCCGAGCGCGAGGCCACGCCCGACACGGCGGCGACTTCGGGCTTCCAGGCCATCATGCGTGAGGCGGTCGAGCGGCGCTCCTATGCGGCGGCGCTCAGCGTACTCACCGTCGCCGAATGGCTCTATCTCGATTGGGCCTCGCGAGCGCCCCAGCCGCTTCCCGGCGATTTCGTGCACCGCGAATGGATCACGCTGCACGACAATCCCGGCTTTCGCGATTTCGTCGCCTTCCTGCGCTCCGAACTCGACCGGGTCGGGCCGGAGCATCACGCGCTCTGCGAGGATCTGTTTCGCCGGGCTGTCGCGCTGGAGCGCGCCTTTTTCGAAGCGGCCTATGGGGCGGAGGCTTCATGAGCGATGTGTTCGAGCGCTTGAAATCGGCCGCCCAAGAGGACTGGGACGCCTATGTGAACCACATGTTCGTCTTTCGCATGGGCATCGGCGCGCTGCCGGAAGCGGCCTTCCAACGATACCTCGTGCAGGACTATCTCTTTCTCATCCAGTTCGCGCGGGCCAATGCGCTGGCCATCTACAAGAGCCGGACCCTCACGGATATGCGCCGGGCGAAGGCGGCGCTGTCAGCCATTCTGGATGTGGAGCTGAACCTTCATATCCGCCTGTCGGAACGCTGGGGCCTCAGCTCCGACGATCTGGAACAAGCGCGCGAGGAGCCGGCGACAACCGCCTACACGCGCTTCGTCCTGGACTGTGGAGCGTCGGGCGACCTTCTCGACCTGCACACGGCGCTCGCCCCGTGCGTCATCGGCTATGGCGAGATCGGCGCGCGGCTGGCCGATTCGCTGGGACCGGCCCATCTGGCCGAACATCCGTACCGCGAATGGATCGAGGAATATGCGGGTCCGGCCTATCAAGAGGTGGTGGCCGCAGCACGCCTGCATCTGAACGCCTTGGCGGAGCGCGCCCTGACGGAGCGGCGCTTCGGGGAACTGGCGGGACTCTTCGGCGAGGCCTGTCGCCTGGAAGCGGACTTCTGGCAGATGAGCCT
Source organism: Aureimonas sp. D3 (assembly GCF_001463805.1). Classification (NCBI taxonomy): domain Bacteria; kingdom Pseudomonadati; phylum Pseudomonadota; class Alphaproteobacteria; order Hyphomicrobiales; family Aurantimonadaceae; genus Aureimonas; species Aureimonas sp. D3. The sequence goes on from NZ_BBWM01000050.1 coordinate 47,233, forward strand.
AACGATCTAGAATTAGAAGTTCCCCTCTTCCAGCGCAGCCTCGCGCTGGAAGCGCAGTCCCGAACCGGCCTTGGCCTTCAGGTCTACCGGCGCAGGTTCGCATGGGTCCGGCAAGAGGCGGCTCGCCCGCTGGCCGCCTTCCTTCAAATCAGGCATAGGATTTCGAGGAGGCATTTGTTTCGATCGACGTCCTGCGCCAAATGAATGGACCGGCTTTCCGCCCGCCATTCATTGACCGTAAAATATGTGTTTTCCAGTCTTCTATAGATCCTGAATTTTATAAATCCCTCGCCATCGCTGCCAATCATCCACCATCGCGCCATCCAGTCCTAGACATGGGACGCCCCGCATTCCCTTGAGGAATAAAGGCCAGTATCAGCCAAGTTGCGTCGCCAGAAAATTCCTTTGCAAAGCAAAACAACCCGACATTGTCCCATGAACTTCAGGACAGGTTCGGAGCAGAAACGAAGATGGCCTCGCCCAATCGAGCGAAGCCTATTGATAGCCTGCCACAATCTCCGATTTCGCCAGTATGAAACAAGTGGCACGGGTGATTCGACGATGGAAATGACGGCGCCATGCAGATGAAATTTGCATGCAATTTGAATTATTGCGCCGCAAGACAGGAAAATCACGTCACCCAATTCGAGTGTGAAACACCCGGAACCGATGGAATGTCTCGCCCCTGTGCTATTTCGACTTGAAATAGAACGCCGTCACAGGCAAATACACGGGCAATTATTAGACAGCGGTGATCGCGGTATCACTCCAGCGTAATGAGGAGTCTGAAAGGGCATGGAAGATCATTCGGACCAGGTTTCGTCCCGTCGCTATCTCGCGGCGCAGATCGTCAAAGCCTATGTCAGCAACAACCATGTTCCGCGCGACGATCTTCCCAGCCTGATCGCGATCGTCTTCGACGCCCTGCAGTTCGACACGCCGACCGAGGCACAGCAAGTCGAAGCGCAGCCGCTCGTGCCGGCCGTCCCCGTCAAGAAGTCCATCACACCGGACTATATCGTCTGCTTGGAAGACGGAAAGCAGTTCAAGTCGCTCAAGCGCCATCTGATGACGCATTACAATCTGACGCCGGAAGCCTACCGTCAGAAGTGGAACCTGCCGGCTGACTATCCCATGGTCGCAGCCAATTATGCGGCCAAGCGCTCCGAGCTTGCCAAGAGCATCGGCCTCGGCCGGAAAATTGCGGCGCCGGAGGCCGAGATGCCGGAGCCCGAAACGAGCGTCCCCGAAAGCGCGGCGGACAACGCCGGCAAGCGCCGCGGCCCGCGCAAGAAGGCAACGGCCGACACCGAAGCCTGATCGAGGCGGCATCTGCCCGCTTTCGCCATTCGCGCTCCCGCTGGCCCTGCCGGCGGGGGCGCTTTCGCGTCAGCGTCCCTCACAGCCCTTCCAGGGCTCAGACGTGACGAGCGATTTCGAATGGCGGCATCAAACCGAGCTTAATCTGCCTGATGTATGATCCATCAAGATTTGCGATCGCCGGTGCCGATGTCCCTTCTCCCGCTTGCCCCACCTGCTCCTGTTCGGCTGACGGAGCTTCTGGGCGCCCTCAGCCACGCATTGGATCTCACGGAAGGCCAGCCGGCGGGCCATTGCGTCCGCTCGGCCTTTATCGGAACGTGGATCGGCCGGGAACTGGGGCTCGACGCGGGCGCGCTGGCGGATTTGCGCTACGCCATCACCCTCAAGGATCTCGGCTGTTCCTCCAACGCCGCGCGGCTTTGCCAACTCTATCTGGCCGACGATCTCACCTTCAAGCGAAGCTTCAAGCGCTTGGACGACGGGCTGCCGCAGGTGCTGCGCTTCGTGATCGAACAAACGGGCCTGACGGCGGGTCTGGCCGAGCGGTTTCGCGCCATCGCCCACATCTTCCGCCATGGCGGTGACATCACCCGGGAACTGATCGAAACGCGCTGCGACCGGGGCGCGGGCATCGCGCGCCGTCTGCGCTTTTCCGAGCGGGTGGCGGGAGCCATTCTGGCCTTGGACGAACATTGGGACGGCAAGGGCCGGCCGCACGGTCTCGCGGGCGAAGCGATCCCGCTCTTTGCCCGCATCGCGCTTCTGTCGCAGGTCGTGGATGTGTTTCATCGCGGCGAGGGCGCGGAAGCGGCCTTGAACGAGGTCGCGGCGCGCAACGGCCGCTGGTTCGATCCGGCGCTGGTGTCCGCCTTTCGCCGTGCGAGCGCCCGGCCGGGTTTCTGGAGCCGGCTCGAAGGGCCGGAGGCTGATCTCTTCCCCGCCTGTGAAGAGGACGAGGGTTTCGTGGATGAAGACTATCTCGACGAGATCGCCGAAGCCTTCGCCGATGTGGTGGACTCCAAGAGTCCTTTCACCTCGGGCCATTGCAAGCGGGTCGCCCTGTTCACCGACCTGATCGGCGAAACGCTGGGCTTCACGCCCGAAAAGCGCCGTTGGATGAAGCGCGCAGCGCTTCTGCACGATATCGGCAAGCTCGGTGTCTCCAACATGATTCTCGACAAGCCCGGCCCGCTGACGGACGACGAGGTCGCCCTGATGCGACTCCATGCGAGCCACAGCCGAACCATCCTGTCCCAGATCGGCGCCTTCGCGAGCCTCGCGGAGGTCGGCGGCGCGCATCACGAGCGGCTCGACGGCAAGGGCTACCCGGAGGGATTGAAGGGCGAAGCCATCAGCCTGGAAACGCGCATCGTGACGGTGGCCGATATTTTCGACGCGCTGACGGCCGACAGGCCCTATCGCACGGCCATGCCCGTGTCGAAGGCGCTGGGTATTCTGGATGCGGAGACCGGCACGGCGGTGGATGCAACCTGCGTCGAAGCGCTGAAGGCCGGCCTTGCGCGAATCGATCCCGCGATGATCGGCGATCCGGCGGCGGAGCCGAAGCGGAGCGATCGGGCGCTGGCGGCCGTCGCCTGAGTTCGCAAGCCGGCGCGAATCCATCTTGAGAAAAGAACGGGCGGCGCAAGGCCGCCCGGTTCGGCGGAAAGGCGATCATGGCGTAAGCCATGAGACCCGATCCACTCAGCCGCAGCTTTCCGCGCCCGAGCCGTCCGCCGGTTCGATCTGCACGCGCGCATGGCCGGCCGACACGAAGCCGAGCTTGGAGGCCGCCGCCTTGGAGAGATCGATCATCCGCCCCTTGATGAAGGGGCCGCGATCGTTGATGCGCACCACGACGGAACGCTTATTGTTGAGGTTCGTCACCTTGACCTTGGAGCCCAGCGGCAGCGTCTTGTGCGCAGCCGTGAGAGCAGAAGGATTCATGCGCTCGCCCGAGGCCGTCCGCGAATGGAGGGCGTACCAGGACGCGCCGCCGCAGGTGGTTCTGACGCCCGCCGCCTCGGCGGCATGAGGCGTTGCGAGGAGGAAAAGCGAGGTCAAGGCAGAGGCCGTCACAGCCAGCGTTCGTATGTGCAAAAGTCCGCACCCGATCCGTTTCATACGCGCGCGGGCCGAGCCTATTGAATTCCTTAACGAAATCCCCTCGTGGCCCCCGCCGTTCGATCCGGTGGGAATGAAGGCCGGAAAAGGCCAAAAAGGGACGGTTCCATCACGAAAAATAAATTACTGAAATCTTTACGAAATACTCCGTGATCGAATCCCCGGAGACTCAGGGCTTCAGCGCCCCCAGCCCTTCACGAAAGGTCGGGAAAAAAAATTCGTATCCGAGCGATTTGAGCCTTTGATTTCGCACTCTCTTGTTCTCTCCATAGAAAGAACGTGCCATCGGCGTGAGATCGGCTGATTCGAAATCCACCTCCGGCGGCAGGTCGAAGCCGCCAATTTCGGCCGCGAAGGCGACCACATCCTGCGGCGGCGCGGGCTCGTCATCGGTCACGTTGACGATGGCGTTTTCGTTGCGGGCGGCCAGCAGACGCAGCGCGCCCGCGATGTCGTCTACGTGGATGCGGTTGAAGACCTGGCCCGGTTTCACCAGCCGCCGCGCCTTGCCCGATTTCAGATTCTCGAACGCGTTGCGCCCCGGCCCGTAGATGCCCGACAGGCGCAGGATCGAGAGCGGCACGCCGCGCCCCCGCGCCAGACGTAGCCAGTCCGCCTCGGCCTCGACGCGCTCGCGCGAGCGCTGCGAGACCGGGCGAAGCTGCGTCGTCTCATCCACCCACGCCCCGCCATGATCGCCATAAACGCCGACGGTCGACAGATAGCCGATCCATTCGAGCTCCGGCATCATCGAGCGGATCGCATCGCCATGATGGCGCAGCACCGAATCGCCCTCGGGGCCGGGCGCGATCGAGATGAGAAGATGCGTCGTCTCGGCCAGCGCGGCATCGATCCCCTCCCCCGGCACCGTGCCGTCGAACAGGAAGGGCACCAGACCCGCGCTCGCGAACTGCCGGGCCTTGTCGGGCGAGCGGGTGGTGACGCCCGACACGTCCTCGCGCGCCAGCCCTTCCACGAAGCGCTTGGCGCTATAGCCGCAGCCGAAGACGAAGAGCCGCGTAGGCCGGGCGCGGAGCGGCTGGGTCGAGGCGGCTGGCATCATCGAGTGAGGTCTCCGGAAGAGGCAGGCGAAGAGATGTCGGACGGGAGCGCGATCGTGGCGGCCCATTCCTCGCGCACGAGCGGGTCGTCCTCGCGCGTCCGCGCGGCTTCGCGCATGGAGGCGAGATCGGGCGCGACCAACTGGGCGAGCGCCCAGACGGCCATGGCGCGTACCAGCGGAGCGGCATCGCTCAAATGCGGGGTCACGAGCGGCACGAACGCGAGGTCGCCGCTGTTGCCGGCCGCGATGAGGCAGTTGGACACGAATTTGTCCCGCCCGATCCGTTTCACCGGAGAGCCGGCGAAGAGCGCGCGAAAGCCGGCGTCGTCCAGCGCCAGAAGGCTGGCGAGCGACGGCGCCTTCAAGTCCTCGCGCGCTCGCAGCTTGGCCTCGGCTGCCTCCTGCGCGAACTTGTTCCAGGGGCAGACGGCCAGGCAATCGTCGCAACCATAGATGCGATTGCCCATGGCGGCGCGAAACTCGCGCGGGATCGGGCGGCGCGTCTCGATGGTGAGATAGGAGATGCAGCGGCGGGCATCGAGCCGGTAGGGTTCGGGGAAGGCCTGCGTCGGGCAGGCATCCTGACAGGCGCGGCAGGAGCCGCAGAGATCCTGCCCCGGCCGATCGGGCTCCAGGGGAATGGTGGTCGCGATCGAGCCTAGAAAGAGCCAGGAGCCGAAAGTGCGCGAGACGAGATTGGTGTGCTTGCCCTGCCAGCCAAGCCCCGCCGCCTGCCCCAGCGGCTTTTCCATGAGCGGGGCGGTATCCACGAAGACCTTCACATCATGCGGCTGCCCGTCCGCTTGCACGCCCGCGCGGGCAACGAGGCGGCCCGCCAGTTCCTTCAGCTTGCCCTTGATGACGTCGTGATAGTCGCGGTGCCGCGCATACACGGAGATCGCCCCGCGATCGGGTCGCTGAAGCAGATCGAGTGGGTTCTTATCCGGCCCGTAGTTCAGCCCCAGCACGATGACGGCGCGCGCTTCCGGCCAGAGCGCGTTGACGGAGCGGCGGCGCTCGGCCGTCTCGGGCAACCAGCCCATCGTGCCGTGGAAGCCCGACGCGATGAAAGCCTCCAACCGCGTGCCGCTCACGCCCTCATCGAGGGCCGGCGCGACGCCGAGCGAGGAGAAGCCCAGGCGGCGCGCGTCCTCGTCCAGAAAGCGCCGCAGCGCGGAAAGGGAAAGCGGATCGGCCATGGCGTCGATATAGGCGATCGCGCGCCGAATGGGCAGCGGGCAAAACCCGTAACGAGAGCGTCGGGCCTGAACGCGACCTCACCCGAAGGGCGTCACGCTCCCAGTGCCCCGCCTTGCCAGGGCGGGAAGATCATCGTCATCCGCTGGAGGCGCTTCGAACCTCTGCGACGCGTCAAAAGTCGAGTTCGGGATAATGGGCGGCGGGCGGCAGACCGCGCACGCGCTCGGCCAGGAAAGGCCGAAAGGCGGGCCGCGACTTCATGCGCATGTACCAGTCCTTGGCCGCCGGCTCTTCTTCCCAGGAGACTTCGCCGAGATAGTCGAGAATCGAGACCGCCGAGGCGGCGGCAAGATCGGCATAGGAGAGCTTGGGGCCGGATAGCCAGTTCCGGCTTTCCGCCAGCCAGCCGATATAGCGCATGTGATTTTTCAGATTGGCGCGGGCGGCCCGGATCGCCGAGGCGTCGGGCGAGCCGCCGCCCTCGTTGGCGCGCATCTCCAGCTTGAAGATGCGCTCGCGCACGAGATAGCGCGTCACTTCCGAATCCATCTTGCCGAGGAACCACTCGGTGAGCCGGCGGATCTCGGCGCGCTCGGCGGGCTTTTCGGCGAGCAGCCGGCGCTCGCGCTGAAACGCACCGCGCGTCTCATCGAGATATTCGGCCGCGACCATGCCGCCGACGATACCGGGGCCGCTGTCTTCGACGAGAACGGGCACAGTCGCCGCCGGGTTCAGCGCCAGGAATTCCGGCCGCCGCTCCCAGGGACGCTCGTCCACCAGCTCCGCGCGCTCGCCGTACTCGCCGAGAATCAGCCGAACGAAGCGGGAGGCGGCGGACATGGGATGATGATGGAGGGTCAACATGAAGGGTGAGGAACTCGATGCTTCCGGGCAGATCGGACCAAAAGGACGACGGCACCGCCGCAAGGCTGCAACCCTACGGCTGAAATCGTTGGCGGATCGTGAAGGATCGTTGCGATCCGCATCTTGGCGAGCACATAATCGAATCGTTCGAATGCGCAAGACGGGGGATGCGGTGTCATCGCGCCGAAAGCTTCGTCGCGCGCCCTGCCGACCGCCCCGCCCAGACGGAATTCCGGCCCAGCCGCTGCCTGGCAGACCGCCTTTCAGGACCCTTGATGGACACTATCCAGATTTTCGAAGCCATGATCCTCGGCGTGATCGAAGGCTTGACCGAATTCATCCCCGTGTCCTCGACAGGGCATCTGATTCTCGCCCGAGATCTGATGGGCTTCAAGTCCACCGGCAATACATTCGAAGTGCTCATTCAATTGGGCGCCGTGCTCGCCGTTCTCTCGGTGTATTTCGGCAAGCTCTGGCATCTCGTCACGACCCTGCCCTCCTCCCCGCGTTCGCGCCATTTCATCACCGGCATTCTGGTGGCCTTCCTGCCCGCCGTGGTGATCGGCGTGATCGCGCATGATTTCATCAAGGAGGTTTTGTTCGAAACGCCGATGGTGATCTGCGTGGCGCTGCTGCTCGGCGGCATCGCACTTTTGATCATCGATCGTATTCCCAGCCAGCCGCGCTACACGGACATCGAATCCTATCCGCTGTCGCTCTGCCTGAAGATCGGCCTGTTCCAGTGCCTTGCCATGATTCCCGGCACCTCGCGCTCGGGCTCGACCATCGCGGGCGCGCTCCTGCTCGGCACGGACAAGCGCTCGGCGGCCGAGTTCTCCTTCTTTCTCGCCATGCCCACCATGGCGGGCGCCTTCGCCTTCGACCTTCTCAAGAACTACAAGTCGCTGAACTCGGCCGATGCCGTGACGATCGGCGTCGGCTTCGTCATGGCCTTCCTGTCGGCCCTCGTGGTCGTGCGCTCGCTCCTCGCCTTCGTCTCGCGCTACGGCTTCGCCCCCTTCGCTTGGTGGCGCATCGTCGTCGGCTCGATCGGCATCGGCGTCCTCCTGGCGCTGCGCTAAGCCTCGCCACCATTGACCAATAAAAAAGGAGGGCTCCCGCCCTCCTTTTTTCATATCCGCGACTTTCTTCGCCGGACCTCAAGCCTTGGCGACGCCCTTGTCGCCCGGCAGCGACTCGTCCTCGGCCGGACGGTCGTCATGGGGCTGGGGCTTGGAGAACTGGCCCTGCGGCCGGAAGCGCACGAGATAGCTCGGCAGCACGGCGTCGAGCGTGGTCGGCGCAATGCCGAAGGCCTGGAAGGTACGTCCTTCGCGCTTGGCCGCGTCCGAGACGATATTGTCGTGCTGGAGCTGCTCGACCTGATCGGTGGTGAGCGGCGCGCCAGGCAGCTTGCCGAGCGTCTTGGCCAGCGAAGCGGCAGTGCTGAACGATAGGTCGATGAAGCGGCGGCGGCGCTCGATGATGCGCAGCATCTCCTCCATCATCTGGCGGTAGGACAGGACATTCGGCCCGCCCAGCTCATAGACCTTGCCGCCCGGCACGAGACCGTCCACCGCATCGGCCACGGCCAGCGCGACATCGTTGACGAAGACCGGCTGGAACAGCGTCTTGCCACCGCCGATCAGCGGCAGGAAGGGCGACAGGCGCGCCATGTTGGCGAAGCGGTTGAAGAACTGGTCTTCCGCACCGAAGATGATGGACGGCCGCAGCACCACCGCATCCGGCCGCGCGGCGAAGACGCGCGCTTCGCCCTCGGCCTTGGTGCGCGCATATTCGGAGCGCGACTGCGCATCCGCGCCGATCGCCGACATCTGCACCATGCCGATGCCACGCTTGGCGGCGGCTTGCGCGATATGGCCCGCGCCTTCGGCCTGAAGCTGCGTGAAGTTCTGCTTGCCGACTTCCGCGAGAATGCCGACCAGATTCACCACATGGTCGGAGCCTTCAACCACACGGTCGATCGACCAGGGATAGCGCAGATTGGCCTGCACGGCCTGGATCTGGCCGAGACGTCCGGCGATCTGCAGATGATAGGCGAGATCGGGGCGGCGGCAGGCGACGCGGATGCGATGCCCGCGCTTGGCGAGCGCGTGGACGACATAGCGTCCGAGGAAGCCGGATCCCCCGAACACCGTGATCTGCTTCTTCGTATCGACTTCCATGACCGCATAGCCTCGCTTCAGGGGGAGCCGGAGCCTCGTCCGCGCCTCGCTCATCTGTCGCGAACTGCTTTAGCGGCAATGCGTGAATCGGAAAAGAAGACAGGACGCAAAACCCGCTGCCCTGCGGCATCACTGCCCGGCTCATCGCAAGCTGCACGTCCTTTCACTGATCTGTCGCAAAGACGATTGACAGCGCGAAGCCCGCCCCCTATTGGTCCGCCCGTGCCCAGGTGGCGGAATTGGTAGACGCGCACGGTTCAGGTCCGTGTGCCGCGAGGCGTGAAGGTTCGAGTCCTTTCCTGGGCACCAATCCTCTCAAGAGCTATAGGCCAGAGAGGTTTCCCACCAAAATTCGATATGATGCGAAGCCGGTTCGTCGGCGTTCGGCTGTTCATTGTCTGGCGGATACTCCGCCATTTCGAGCGCGAATGCTGGCGTCTTACATGGCCCTCTCCCACGCATCGAGACGGGATTGACAAGACGATCCGCGCCCCCTATTGGTCCGCCCGTGCCCAGGTGGCGGAATTGGTAGACGCGCACGGTTCAGGTCCGTGTGCCGCGAGGCGTGAAGGTTCGAGTCCTTTCCTGGGCACCAATTCACCGGACAAGTCCGGGAAGCCCGCTCTTCTCCATCTTCGAAATCGAACATCGGCGGATCAGTTTGATTTTCCGGCGGCGCTGCATTGGCCAGCGATCGTATGGCGCGAGCTGGCCTTGGCGGCTGGGATGCGTAGCCTGCGTCATAGGCGCGAGGCTGTCCGCCATTGAACGCCACCCTTTCAATCTGCGTCGGATAGCCCATCCTGCTCGTGCAGATAATCCGACAGGGCGGTGCGACGCCCCTCCCACGTATCGGTCATCAAGGCCTGGATTTGCCGGGCGCGCGTGGCCCAAACGGGAGAGCGGAAGCTTTCGGGCTCGCGCACGCAAACATCGTCCATCCAGTCGCGAAAGAAGTGGCATCCCAGGGCTTCGAGCCCCAGAACGAAATCCTCGACCGACAGATCGGAATGAACGGGATAGTTTCCGATATCGCTCTCGCGCACGGGATAGACCTGCCCACGCGCAACGATCGGAATGAAGCCCGGCGACGAGCGACAGATGCGCAGCACGACGGCTGCGGCCGGATCGGCAAGAAGACGCTGGCTCATGCCTCACATCTCCTGATCGGCGGCGAGTTCGGACAGGACAGTAGTGATCCGGCAGCAAAGCCCAGCCGGATCATAGTCGAGTTCGACTTGGCCCTGCCCGGCGCGCGACAGGCCGATGCCGACGAGCCGGGTGCCGAAGCCCTTGCGGGCGGGCGGGGTGACGGGTGGTCCCCCTCGCTCGCGCCAGAGCAGCTCGAAGCTCGGCTCGCGCGTTTCATCGCCCGCGATCCTGCGCCAGACGACGTCCACGCGGCCTTCGGGGACGGACAAGGCGCCGTATTTCACCGCGTTGGTCGCCAGTTCATGGGTGATCAGCGCCAGTGACAACGCGGCATTCGGACCCACGAAAAGGTCGGGCCCGGACAGCGCGATCTGGCCGGCCGCGTCGTGAATCTCCAGGGCGCTACGCAGAATCGCTTCCACCGAGCCGGCGTCGCGCTGGCCGATCAGCAGAATCTCATGCGCCTTCGATAGGGCCTGGATGCGCTGGGACAGGGTGCCGCGCGCGGTCTCGATGTCGGGCGCCGAACGCAGCGTCTGCGAGGCGATCGATTGCACCACGGCCAGTGTGTTCTTCAGACGGTGCGACAGCTCGCGCGCCAGAACCCGCTGCTGCGCTTCGGCGCGCTTGCGGTCTTCGATGTCGGTGGCGCAGAGAACCGCGCCGCGCAGCCGCCCCGTCGCATCATGGATGGCCTCGCCCAGGAACTCGATCCACACCCGGCTGCCGTCGGGGCGTTCCAGATGCGCTTCAAGCGTGGCGCGATCGGCCTCGCCGTTCAACATGCGCCAAAGCGGAAAGCGCTCGACGCCGATCTTCAGACCTTCGCCGTCGAAGGCAACGAAGCCAAGATCGGCCGCCGGCAGAATGCTGGCGACCGGCCGGCCCAGAATATCCTCCATGCGCCGGTTGCTGGCGATCAGCCGCCCGCTGCGCGCCTCGGCCAGAAGCACGCCGACCGGCATGGTCTGGACGAGGGTCAGAAGGCGCTTCTCGTTGTCGCGCAAGAGGCTTTCCACGCGCCGGCGTTCCAGCGCGGCGCGAATGCGCGTGGCCGCATCGCGCACGAAGGCGATTTCCTCTTCGCTCCAGCGGCGCGCGCTGATATCGCCGACATGCAGCACCGCCGTCAGCCGTCCGTCCTCCATCACCGGATGATCGATGGTGGAGCCGCCCTCACCTTCCTGGAAGACCAGCCCCTCCCCTCGACGGAGCCGTTCCAGCGCCTCCGGCTCGACCAGAGCGCCCTGGGGTTCGATGGCGCCCGCTTCCGCCTCCCGTCGCCATTGGCGCAGAATGAGCAGGGCCGTTCCATTGTCCGATGGATGGGCATAGGCGACGGCGGCGACATCCAGCGTGCGGCCGAGAAGCCCCGTCACACAGTCCAGCATCTCCGCTTCGTCCTCGACCAGAAGCAGGAGATCGCCGATCCGCGCAAGCGCGTCGCGATGCGCCTCGGCCTTGGCCCGGTGCGTGACCTCGGTCAGGAGAATGGCGAAACCGTCGCCTTCCGTGATCTGCATCACGCCGTCATAGGAGCGGCCGAGCGCTTCGATCGAGCGGGTGAACCGCGCGGCGTTGCCGGTTTCTTCGGCACGCACGAAATCCAGCATCCATTCGGCCGCTAACTGGGGAAAGATCTGGCGCAGCGTCCGGCCTGCCACCTCGCCCGGCCGGCGGCCGGCCATCTGGCACCAGGCGCGGTTCACCGCCTCGTAGCGCAGATCCAACATCCGGCCGCCCGCGTCGCGCACGATGCGCCCCACCGCGAAACCATCGTTCAACTCCTCGAACAGGCCGCGCCATTTGGCTTCGCTCGCACGCAGCTCGCGCTCGGCGTCGATGCGCTCGTGCACCACGGAGGCAAAGCGCGCGAGCGTTGCGAAGAAGACCAGCGTTTCGGCGTCGAACGGTGCGGCGTCCCGCCGGCTGAAGGAGATGACGCCGCGCACCCGCTTCTTGCTGATGATCGGAAAGCCGGCATAGGTGTCGAAGCCGACTTCGCGCGCGATCGCATGACGCGGCTCGCCATCGCCCAAGAGGCCCGACAGGATGAGCGGCTCTCCCGTCTCGGCCACGATCCCGCAGAGCGGGCGCTCTCGCGGCACATGGCTGAGGCTTTCGCGTAAGGAAGGGTCGAGGCCGATGCCCTGCGCCAGATGAAGATGGCACCCGTCTTCCGCCACCTCGAACAGGTAGCATTCGTCGAAGCCGATCGGGCCCGCGCCGGCGCCCAGAACCGAGGCCAGCGTCTCGCTCGGCTCCTGGCTGGACAGGAGCGCCGAGGAGGCTTCCGCCAGAAGCGTCAGCCGATCCTCACGCCGACGCTCCACCGTCCGCTCGCTGACGATGACGACCCAGCCTGTGCGCACCCCGCCATCGTCCAGAAGCGGGGTGATGCGGCTGGAAGCGAAGAAGCGGGTGCCGTCCGCGCGCTGACGCCAGCCTTCCGACAAGGCTCCCGTGCTGGCGCCATCCAGAACAACGGAGATCGGGGGCATGGGCAGCGACAGTCCGGCTTGGCGAAAGACGAAATCGGCCTCCCGGCCCAGGGCCTCGTCTTCACCCCAGCCCCAGAGCGCTTCCGCCCCCCGGCTCCAGGCCGTGATCCGGCCACCGAGATCGAGCGACAGGATCGCGTGGTCGAGCGCACTGTCCAGAATCTGCCGATGGCGAAGATCGCCCTGGCGCTTCTGGAGAAGCGCACGATCTCGCTCCTGGACAGCCCGCCGCAGTTCCATCTGGCTCATCACCTGCCGGGCCAGCGCTAGAAGCGCGCTCGCCTCGCCCTCGCGCAAGCCTTCGGGCCGTGGCGCATGGTCGATGACGCATAGCGAGCCGAGCACTTCGCCCGATGGCGTGATCAAGGGCGCGCCGGCATAGAAACGCAGGAACGGGTCTTCCGTGACAAGCGTGTTGGCCGACGTGCGCGCATCCTTCGTCAGATCGGGAATGACCAGCAGCCCTTCGCCGCCAAGCGCATGGATACAGACGGATTGGCTGAGCGGCGTCTGCTGCGGCTCGAACCCCGAGCGCGCCTTGAACCATTGGCGGTCCCGGTCCACGAGGCTGACCAACGCCACGGGCGCGCTGCACAGGCTGCGCGCCAGAAGAACGATGTCGTCGAACCCTTCTTCGGGCGGCGTGTCGAGAATGCCATAGGCGGCCAGCGCCGCAAGCCGAGCACGTTCGCGCTCGCTCGGCTCCAACAAGCCTCCGGGTGACACGTTCTTGACCATCGATGTCCCATCAGGCGCCGAGCGCGATCGCACGTTCCTAAATTCCTTTCCGCGCGATGAAAAGTCGGTCCCATCGACATCACGCGAAATGGCGTCTTCGAGCGGACCAGCAAGGGCGCGGGACTGCCATCGGAGCGTGGAGAAAAGCGCTCTCGTTCTCCAGCCTCTTCCTGCCGAAGAGAGGCCGTCCAACGTTTCCAGCTCAGCCAGACGCTTGACCCGCCCCGCTCCCGCACTTTCTTTGGACGAATGGAGCCAGGACTAGGCTCGCGCGCCTCACCTTGCCGCGAGGCTCCAGCCCCCGAGCGAAAGGCCCTGCCATGCGGATCGAGCCGACCTTCCTTTTCGATCTCGACGGAACGCTGGTGGACAGCGTCTATCATCATGTTCTCGCTTGGCAGGAGGCGCTGGACGCCGAGGGCATCGACCTGTCGGTCTGGCGCATCCATCGCAAGATCGGCATGAGCGGCGGGCTCTTCACCAACCAGCTCCTGCGCGAGACCAACACCGACATCAGCCCAGAGCTTCTGGAGCGCCTCCGCCATCGCCATGCCGACGCCTATGGCCGGCAGGCCCCGCGTATCCGCCCCTTGCCCGGCGCGCGCGCGTTGCTGCGCACGCTGACCGAGGCCGGCATCGCATGGGCCATCGCGACCAGCGGAAGGATGGAGACGGCGGCTCACAATCTCGCGGCGCTGGATGTCGATCCGAACGAGGTTCCCGTCATCACGCGCGATCTCGTCAAATACGCCAAGCCCGACCCCGACCTGTTTCTGGCCGCCGCCGAGCGCCTGAACCGCCCCATCGAAACGGCCATGGTGGTGGGCGATTCCATCTGGGACATGCTGGCCGCTCAGCGCTGCCGCGCCCTTGGCGTCGGCCTCCTGTGCGGCGGCTATGGCGCGGGCGAGCTGGAGCGCGCCGGCGCCTATCGCGTTTATGAAGACCCCGCCGATATGCTGGCCCATCTCGATGAGGTCGGTGGGCGTTTGTAGGGTCTATCGAAAGGCCTTGTCGGTCGGTTTGTCGTCCGCCCTCGGACTGGCGCGAGGGCTCGCCGATCCCCATTCAACGGCGCGGTTCTCCTACATAAGGACGGGCAGGCACCCGGCGCCCGTCCTCGAACCGCAGGTCTGTCGGACGCATTCAGCGCGGCTTCAGGAAGGCCGCGATATCGCCCAGGAGTTGACCGGCCCGATCGATCCGGCCGTTCATCTGAAGGAAGGCATGGATCATGCCGGCATAGCGACGGCGATCCAGCGGCACGCCCGCCGTCTCCAGCGCGTCGCCATAGGCGTCGCCCTCGTCGCGCAGCGGGTCCGCCTCGCAGATGGCCAAAAAGCAGGGCGGCAGACCGGCGAGATCGTCCGCCATGAGCGGCGAGACATGGGGCTTCAGCCGGTCGGCATGACGCGGCACGGATTGATCGGCTTCGTAATGGAGCGAGGCGCGCGTCATGATCCGCCCCTCGTTCTCCTCCAGTGACGCATGGGTGCGCGTGTCGCGAAGATCCGTGTTGGGGTAGAGCAGGATCTGCGCCTGCGGCAGCGGGCGAACGCCCTCCTCGCGCAGCGCATGGGCCGTGGCCGTCGCATAAAGACCGCCGATCGAATCTCCGCCGATTGCCCAGTTCTCAGTTGGCAAGCCGAGACCGCCCTCGGCGACATAACGCGCAGCGTCGAAACAGTCTTCGTGTTGAGCGGGGTAGCGCGCTTCGGGAGCCAGACGGTAGCCAACCGACACGACGATCCGCCCGGTGCGCTCGGCGAGCGCCATGAGCGGGGCCTCGTGCGTGTCGAGCGAGCCCGCGATCGCACCGCCGCCGTGAAACCACAGAAGCACGCGGGACGCGCCGGAAGGGCGATACAGGCGCAGCGGGATCGTATGTCCGCCCTGCCCTGGCGCTTCACCGTGCGCGACTTCGACGCCGGCAGGGGGCGCGGCTGAGAAGCGAACGAGCGAGGCCGTGTCGGCGCGCGCCTGCGCCAGCTTTTCGGCTGCGTTGCGCGGCATCGGCTGGCCTTTCGATCTGGCCGCGATCTCGTCCAGCACCGCCTGCGCCTGCGGGTCGATCCTCATGCCCAGTTCCCTCTTTCCAAAGCCCAGGCCACAAAAAACCCGGCCGCTTCTAAAGCGACCGGGCGGAGCATGGTTGCCTCCGTGGCGTGGCGGCGATCAGCCGCGCCCGCCGAAGACACGCTTGGGATGGAAGGCGCCCTGATCGATCGAGCCAAGTGCGACGAGCCGGCCATGGCCGGTCGCATAGGCTTCCTCGCAGAAGGCCGGCGCATCGCGCCCGCGCAGAAGCACGGGATTGCCCGACAAAACGCGGCCCGCCTGATCGTCGCTGAGCGCGACTTCGTAGAGGTCCGACAGCGCGGTCGCAGCATCCAAGACGAACTCGTCCAGCGCCTGGAAGCGCACGACGCGCGGGCGCGCACCCGAATCGATCGCTTCCTGGTCGAGCTCTTCCAGCCCGTCCTCGGCGGCGTCCATCAGGTCGTCCAACGTGATCAGATCGTCTTCGTCGAACGCGCCGACGCGGATGCGGCGCAGCTCCGTGACATGGCCGAAGCAGCCGAGGTCGCGGCCGAGGTCGCGCGCGATCGAGCGGACATAAGTCCCCTTGCCGCAATCGGCCTCGAACACGGTGGTCGTCTCGTCCATCGAGACGATGTCCAGCTTGTGGACCGTCACGGTGCGGGCTGCGATCTCCACGGCCTCGCCGGCGCGGGCCAGATCATAGGCCCGCTCGCCATCGATCTTGATAGCGGAGAAGGCCGGGGGAACCTGCGAAATCTCGCCGATATAGGCGGGCAGGCGAGCTTCCACCTCGGCTCGCGTCGGACGGCGGTCGGACGTGTTCGTCACCGGGCCTTCCGTGTCGTCGGTCGTGGTTTCCGCACCCCAGGTCACCGCGAAGCGATAGGTCTTGCGACCGTCCATCACGAAGGGAACGGTCTTGGTGGCGTCGCCCAGCGCGATCGGCAGCATGCCGGACGCCAGCGGATCGAGCGTTCCGGCGTGACCCGCCTTCTGCGCGAAATACAACCACTTGATCTTGGCGACCGCCTCGGTGGAGCCCATGCCCACCGGCTTGTCGAAGATCACCCAGCCCGAAATCGGGCGCCCCTTCGGCTTCTTGCCGCGCCGTGCCATCAGCGTTCTTCCTCGTTATCGTCCCGGCCGTCGGTTTCCTCCAGGTCTCGCATCACGTCGGGCGAGCGCAGAAGCGCGTCGATCCGGGCGTAATTGTCGAAACTGTCGTCCTCGCGGAAGCGAACCTCGGGCATGTACTTCATCTGCCGAAGGGCCGGCGAAAGCCGCCCCCTCAGATATTTCGCGTGGCCGTTCAGGGCGTCCACGAAGGGCTTCAGCTCGGCTTGGCCGAGAACCGTGATGTAGGCGGTCGCGAGCTTGAGGTCGGGCGACATGCGCACTTCCGACACGGTCACGACGGCGCGCTCCAGAAGCGGATCGCGCAGATCGCCGCGCTGAAGCGCCTCGGTCAGCGCGTGGCGAACCTTTTCGCCGACCGACAGCTGACGCTGCGACGGCCCCTTGGGGGTATTGGCATGCTTAGCCATGTTTGCCTCTTGCAACGCTGCGCCATCGGCCGCGCCCAAGGGGAGCGACCGCACCGGTTCGAACGGAGAGTTTCGAGCTCAGCGACGTCCTGGCCGTCTCGCTCGGAGACCGGCCGTTTCGATCCACACGAAGAGAACGGCCCGGCGTCGCCGCCGGGCCTCATCATCCTTCGCTGGAAACTATGGCCGCCCTTGGGCGCGCCGGTTTCCCTATCGATCCCGCCGATCGCACCATGCGCCACGCAGACGCCGAGCGGGTTCGCCGAGAAGCGGGACCGGCGAACCGGCCCCCGATCGCCCTTGCCTTACAGCGAGCGGGCGATGTGCTCCACGCGGAAGTTTTCGATGATATCGCCGACGCGGATATCGTCGTAGTTCTGGAAGGCCATGCCGCATTCCTGACCGCCCGGCACTTCGGCGACTTCGTCCTTGAAGCGCTTGAGCGTCTTGAGCGTGCCCTCGTGGATGACCACGCCGTCGCGGATAAGGCGCACGCCCGCACCACGCTCGACCTTGCCTTCCGTGACGCGGCAACCCGCGACCTTGCCGACCTTGGTGATCTGGAAGACCTCCAGGATCTCGGCATTGCCGAGGAACGTCTCGCGGCGCTCCGGCGAGAGAAGGCCCGACATCGCCTGCTTCACGTCATCCACCAGATCGTAGATGATGTTGTAGTAGCGGATCTCGATGCCCTCGCGCTCGGCGGCCTGACGGGCCTGCGCATTGGCGCGGACGTTGAAGCCGATGATCGCGGCCTTGGAGGTCGCGGCCAGCTGAACGTCGGACTCGGTGATGGCACCGGCACCCGAATGGACGATGCGAGCCTGCACTTCGTCGGTGCCGAGCTTTTCGAGCGCCACGTTGATGGCCTCGACCGAACCCTGCACGTCGCCCTTGATGAGCAGCGGGAAGGTCTTGAGACCCGAATCCTGCAGCGTCATCATCATCTGCTCGAGCGAGCCGCGCTGGCCGGCGGACTTGGCCACGGCCTTGTCGCGGGTCAGACGCTGGCGGTACTCGGTGATCTCGCGGGCCTGCGCCTCGTCCTTGACCACGGCGAAGCGGTCGCCCGCCAGCGGCGTGCCCTGCATACCGAGGATCTCGACCGGGGTCGAAGGACCGGCCGTCTTCAGCTGGCGACCCTTGTCGTCCACCAGGGCGCGCACGCGGCCCCACTGGTCGCCGGCCACCACGATATCGCCCTGCTTGAGCGTACCGGCCTGGACCAGCGCGGTCGCAACCGGGCCACGGCCACGATCGAGCTGCGCTTCGATGACGACGCCTTCGGCGGTGCGCTCGGGATCGGCCTTGAGATCAAGGATTTCGGCCTGAAGGAGAATGGCTTCGAGCAGCTTGTCGAGATTGGTGCCGGCCTTGGCCGAAACCTCGACGTCGAGCACTTCACCACCCATGGATTCCACGAACACCTCATGCTGGAGGAGGTTCGTGCGCACCTTCTGAGCGTCGGCGCCGGGCTTGTCGATCTTGTTGATCGCCACGATGATCGGCACACCGGCCGCCTTGGCATGGCTGATCGACTCGATCGTCTGCGGCATGACGCTGTCGTCGGCCGCCACCACGAGGATCGCGATGTCGGTCGCCTGAGCGCCGCGAGCACGCATGGCGGTGAACGCCTCGTGGCCCGGCGTGTCGATGAAGGAGATCAGGTGACCGTCCCGCTCCACCTGATAGGCGCCGATATGCTGCGTGATGCCGCCGGCTTCACCCGAAACGACGCTGGTCTTGCGGATCGCGTCGAGCAGCGAGGTCTTGCCGTGATCGACGTGGCCCATGATCGTGACGACCGGGGGACGCGAGACGAGCTTCTCGGGATTGCTGGCGACGTCGAAGATGCCGGTTTCGACGTCCGACTCCGCCACGCGGCGGGGCGTGTGGCCGAATTCGGTCGCGATGATTTCGGCCAGATCGGCGTCGATCACGTCGCCGGGCTTCATCATCTGGCCCTGCGCCATCAGATACTTGATGACGTCCACCGCCCGCTCGGACATGCGGTTGGCGAGTTCCTGGATGGTGATGGTCTCGGGGATGATCACTTCGCGGGAAATCTTCTCACGTTGCTGGTTCTGCTGCGAACGCTTGAACTTCTCCTGACGGCGACGCATCGAGGAAAGCGAGCGGCCGCGCGCGTCTTCGTCCGACAGGGCGCGCTCGACATTGACGCGGCCAGCGCCACGACGGTCGTCGCCGGTGCGCGAACGCGTCGGCTTGGGCGCCTCGACGACGGGCGTGCGGCCTGGAGGGCCACGGCGCGCGCCGGCGGGGCCGCGACGATCGTCCTCGTCGTCCGCACGGGTCTTCTTGGTGAGGTCGGTGCGGCCGGCCGGGCGCAGGCCCAGACCATCGTCCACCGGCGGCGGGCCGGGGATGACCTCGGCCGGCTTGGCGCGGCCCGTGGTCTGCGGCCGGGCGGCGGCGCGGCGAGCGGCGTCCTCTTCGGCCTTCTTGCGGGCAGCCGCTTCCATCTCGACGCGCGCGAGTTCCTCGGCCTGACGGCGCTCGGATTCCTCACGCTCGGCGCGGCGACGTTCGTCCTCGGCGACGCGGCGCGCTTCCTCGATCTGGAACAGGCGACGGTCTTCGACCTCGCGCTGCTGCGCGAGAATCAGCGCGCGGCGGCGGGCATCCATTTCCTTGGACGACAGGTCCGACAGGACCGCGCCGCGCGGCTGCTTCGCGCCGGGGGCCGCGTTCTGCGCCGGAGCGCCCGGACGGTTGCCCTGCGGCTGACCGGGACGTCCCGGCTGACCGGGGCGCTGCTGACCGGCCGGGCCCTGGGCGGGGCGTTGCTGGCCGTAAGCGCCGGACTGACCGGGACGCGCGCCCGCAGGCTGGCCGGGGCGCGCTGCGCCCTGCGAGCCGGCCGGACGATGGCCGTCGGTGCGGCCCGCGGGCTGACCGGGGCGCGCGGGGGCACCCGTAGCCGGGCGCGCGGCGCCGGTGGGGGCCGGAGCGGCAGGGGCCTGTGCGGCCTTGGTGGATTCGGGGGCGGTCGGCTTCAGGGTGTCGGCTCTTGGCGGTTCGGGCGGGGAAACGGGAGTGGGCGCAGGCGCAGCGGCGGCGGCAACCGGCTCGGACGGAGCCTCTGCCACCGGCGCGGCCGGAGCCACGGGTTCGGCTTGCGGAGCTGGAGCGACGGGCGCTTCGGCCTTGACGGGTTCAGGCGCAGGCGCGCTCGCAGCCGGGGCCGGCGCGGGGGCTTCTGCAACAGGGGTGGGCGCGGGCGCGGCGGCTTCCGCCACCGGAGCGGCCGGCTTGGCGGCGAGCGGCACATCCGGGGGAACGGGCGCCTGCGGGTTTTCAGCGGCACGAGCCAGCGCCGCCTGCTGGGCGGGCGTAAGCGCGGGGCGCGCGGTCGCACCGGCCGGCGCTGCGGCTCCAGCGGCGGGAGCAGCGGGCTTGGCCGCGTCCTCGGGCTTGGAGAACTTGCGCTTCTTCGTTTCGACGACGACGTTGTTCGTACGCCCATGCGAGAAACTCTGGCGTACGGTCGCCGGCGAGGCGTTGCCGCCGGGCTTGAGGCTCAAGGTCTTCTTCGGGGTGACGCTCAGCGTCTTGTCGTCGCCGGATTTCGTGTCGCTCATGTGTATTTCCGCTTCCTGCGCGGGATCGTGTCCTCGCGCCCATTATCCGTGCCTAGAGCATTTCGCAACCAAGCTTTGTTGTTGAACATTGATGCGGCCTCATGGATCGGCCGGGAGAAAAGTGTCCTGACCGGCCTCTTCGCCTCGATACGCGCAAAGCGCTTCGAGGCGCTGGACGAGCGCCACCCCGGCCATGCCGGGCAAGATGGCCGCGTGTACCACATTTTCGCCGCCCAAGGCCAAGCTCATTTCGTCTGCCGTGAATAAACGGAACGAAACCGTCGGGCTCGCCCGCCCGGAGACCTCCCCGGCATGGCGCGCGCCGTCCAGCTTGCGGATGCCGTCGGGCGCCGCGTCGCTGGCATGAAGCGTCGCGGCCGCCTTACCGGTGCGCAAGGCCGCGTCGACCTTGGCCGAGCCGGTGATGATCTGCCCCGCCTTGCGCGCCATGCCGAGCGAGCCGAGCGCGGCACGCAGGAGCAGCGAGTCGAGATCGTCCGCCAGCGTTTCGAGGCCGGAGACTTCGCGCTTCAGCGCGCGCGAGAAGAGCCGGCGCTTCACGGCCAGTTCCACTGTCTCGCGCCGCGCCTCGACATGCGCGCCCCGACCCGGCAGCCGGCGCTTGAGATCGGGAACGACCCGACCATCCGGCGCGGCAACGAAGCGCACGAGGGCGTCGGGCTCGAGAGAGCGGCGCGACACGATGCACATACGTCCGTTCATCACCGCCTCCTCCAGTCCGTCGTCCAACGCTTCGTCCATATCCGCCTTCGTCAATCCGTTATTCGTTCGTCAGTCCGCCTCACACGTCTTCGTCTTCGGCGACCTCAACCTCTTCGGGCTCTTCCTCGACCCAGCCGGCCTTCACGCGGGCCTGCATGATCATGGCCTCGGCATCGGTGCGGCTGACATCGAAGCCCGACAACGCGCCTTGGAACCGCTTGGTTTCGCCGTCCTTGCGCTCGCTCCAGCCGATCAGGTCGTCGGCCGCGCAGCCGGCGAAGTCTTCCATCGTCTTCACGCCGTCTTCGCCCAGAGCCACCAGCATCGGCGTCGTCAGGCCGTCGATCTCGCGAAGCTCGTCCGCGACGCCCAGCGCGCGGCGCTTGTCGTCCAGTTCGGCCTCGCGACGATCCAGATATTCCTTGGCGCGGTTCTGGATCTCGGCGGCCGTATCCTCGTCGAAGCCTTCGATCGCGGCCACGTCGTCCACATCGACATAGGCCACTTCCTCGACCGAGGCGAAGCCTTCCGACGCCAGCAACTGGCCGACCATTTCGTCGACATTGAGGGCGTCCATGAACAGGGCGGAGCGCTCGGCGAATTCCTTCTGGCGGCGCTCGGATTCTTCCTGCTCGGTCAGGATGTCGATGTCCCAGCCCGTCAGCTGCGAGGCAAGGCGCACGTTCTGGCCACGACGGCCGATCGCAAGAGACAATTGGTCATCGGGAACGACGACTTCAATACGCTCGGCGTCCTCATCCAGAACGACCTTGGCGACCTTGGCCGGCTGAAGCGCGTTGACGAGGAAGGAGGCCGCCTCCGGCGACCAGGGAATGATATCGATCTTTTCGCCCTGAAGCTCGGCGACGACGGCCTGAACGCGCGAGCCGCGCATACCGACGCAGGCGCCCACCGGATCCACCGAGGAATCGCGCGAGATGACGGCGATCTTGGCGCGGGAGCCGGGATCGCGCGCCACGGCCTTGATCTCGATGATGCCGTCGTAGATCTCAGGCACTTCCATGGTGAAGAGCTTCGCCATGAACTGCGGATGGGTGCGCGACAGGAAGATCTGCGGTCCGCGCGGCTCGCGGCGCACGTCGTAGACGAAGGCGCGCACGCGGTCGCCGTAGCGGAACAGCTCGCGCGGGATCTGCTCGTCGCGGCGGATGATGCCTTCGCCCTTGCCGAGATCGACAATGACGTTGCCGTATTCGACACGCTTCACCGTGCCGTTGATAATCTCGCCGACGCGGCCGATGAACTCTTCATACTGCTTGTCGCGCTCGGCCTCGCGCACCTTCTGCACGATGACCTGCTTGGCCGACTGCGCGGCGATGCGGCCGAACTCCATGGGCGGAAGCTGTTCGGCGATGAAGTCGCCCGGCTCTGCATCGGGGTTCTTGTCGCGCGCCAGTTCCAGATAGATCTGGGTCGCGGGGTCCTCGACCTGCTCCACCACTTCCAGCAAGCGCTGGAGCTTCATTTCGCCGGTCTTGGTGTTGATGTCGACGCGGATATTGGTTTCCTGGCCGTACCGCGAACGCGCCGCCTTCTGGATGGCGTCGGCCATGGCGGCGATGACGATCTCACGATCGATCGACTTTTCCCGCGCGACGGCATCCGCGATCTGCAGAAGCTCGAGTCTGTTCGCACTGACTGCCATGTTCGTCTCCTCGTCGTGAACCGGGGAAGGCCCGAAGGCTTTCCGCTCTCGGCTCGCGCCCGCACGGAGCGGGACTTCGTTTCATGGGCCGGGCGGCCCTTGGGTCGCTATCCGGCTGGGATGGGCTCGCCCGTCAGTTCAGGGCGGCGTCGCCGTCCTCGTCCTCGTCCACCGGCTGGCCCCGCGCGCGGCGGGCGTCCTTGTCGGCTTTCAGCGAAGCGGCCAGAAGATCGTCGGTCAGGATCAAGCGCGCCTCGGCCAGCGCGTCGAACGCGATTTCGACAACCGCCTCGCCGCCCTCCGAGGCAACGCCGTCGCGCTCCAGACGGATGCCCTCGGCACTCACCTCGGTGACGCGGCCGCGAAAGCGCTTGCGACCTGAAACGAGCCGGTTGGTCTCGAGTTTCAAAAGCTGACCCGTCCAGGTCTCGAAATCGCCCTTGCGCACCAGCGGACGGTCGATGCCGGGCGAGGAAACTTCCAGATGATAGGCGCGGTCCATCGGGTCTTCGACGTCCAGCACCGGCGACACGGCCCGACTGACGGCTTCGCAATCCTCGACCGTCATCGAACCGTCCGGCCGCTCGGCCATGATCTGCAGCGTCGCGCCGTTCATCGCCGAGACGCGCACCCGCACGAGCCGGTATCCGATCTGTTCGATCACGGGCTCCACGATCGCGGCGACACGCGCCTCGATGCCTTGTTCGATGATGATGCGATCCGTCACGAAGTCTCCGAATGGTTCACGAGGCGATCGGATCGGTGTCGTCCGATCCCTGCCCCGGTCGCGACGCCGACCCCTTGTAACAAAAAAGAGCGGGACCGGGTGGACCCACTCTCACGATCGCATCGCAGAGAATTTGAGTTTCCTATACGCTTCAACGCGCTTCCTGGCAAGCCTTGCGCCGCGCTGGCGAGCGCCCGCCGTCCCGGACTTTCGCCAAAGCTGTTGATCCAAGATCGCCGCCATTCGACAGACGTCGCGGAACAGGTCAACCTGCCCGTTCCACAGGCCGGGAGGACCAAGCGCATGAGACACCAGATGACACGCCTGATCGCCGCGAGCGGGCTGCTGATCGCGACCTTCGGTTCGGCGAGCGCGGCCGAACCCGTTGTCGGCAACTGGCGAACGGCATTGGGCGAGATTGCCAGCATCGCGCCCTGCGGCGACGCCTTCTGCATCAGCCTCACCACCGGCAAGTTCAAGGGACGCCAGATCGGGCGCATGAGCGGCTCGGCGGGAACCTATGAGGGCGAGATCACCGATCCGCAAGCGGAGCGCACCTATGCCGGCAAGGCCGAGGTGGCGGGCGCGTCGCTAAAGCTGACGGGCTGCGCCCTCAAGGTCTTCTGCAAGACGCAGAGCTGGACCAAGCGCTGAACGACGCTGCCCTCGCCCCACGCTATGTCGCGGGGCGGCGGGAGGGTCGCAAGCTCAGATCCGGCGGAAGGTGAGATAGGCGCCCTTGCGTCCCTCGCGATGCGCCTTGGCCTCGTAGCGCGTGCCGGGCCAGCCCTCATAGGGCGTGTGCCAGTCGGCCGGGGACTGCGCCAGCCATTCGAAGGCCTCGTGGTCGCGCAGATGCGTCAGCGTCCAGTCCACATAGGTCTCGATGTCCGAGGCGAAGCGGAACAAGGCACCGGGCTTCATCACGCGGGCGAAACGGCGCAGCGTGCGCTCGTTCACGAAGCGGCGCTTCCAGTGCTTCTTCTTGGGCCAGGGGTCGGGATAGAACAGATCGATGCCGCTCAAACATGCATCCGGCAGCCAATCCAGAAGCAGCGTCGCGTCGTCGCCGAACAGGCGCAGGTTGGGACGCGGCTCTTCTTCGAGCGCGACCAGCATCTTGGCCATGGAGTTGCGGAACGGCTCGACGCCGATGAAACCCGTGCCGGGATGACGGCCGGACTCCATGTGAAGATGCTCGCCCCCGCCGAACCCAATCTCCAGCCGGACGCCTGAGACCTCGGCCTCGAACAGCGACGTGAGATCCCCCGGCGCGGGCTGCGACAGGTCGAGGCCGAGCACGGGCAGCCGCTCGTCCAGGAGATCGGCCTGAAGCGGGCGCAGGGTCTTGCCGCGAGAACGGCCGAAGAAGTTCTCGCGGACTCGAGCCTTGAGGCCGTTGATGCGTCGTTCAGCGGCCAAGAGCAGACTTCAGCTTGGAGATGAGGTCGGTGCGCTCCCAGGAGAAGGAGCCGTCACGGCCGGGCTTGCGGCCGAAATGGCCATAGGCGGAGGTCTTAGCGTAGATCGGGCGCGTGAGCTGGAGATGCTCGCGAATGCCGCGCGGCGTCAGGTCCATGACCTCGCGCAGCGCCGTCTCGACGGCCGCCTCGTCCACCGTGCCGGTGCCGTGCAGATCGACATAGACCGACAGCGGCTCGGCAACGCCGATCGCGTAGGACAGCTGGATCGTGCAGCGATCGGCAAGCTTGGCGGCCACCACGTTCTTGGCGAGATAGCGCGCGGCATAGGCGGCCGAGCGGTCGACTTTGGTCGGGTCCTTGCCCGAGAACGCGCCGCCGCCATGAGGGGCCGCACCGCCATAGGTGTCCACGATGATCTTGCGGCCCGTCAGGCCCGCGTCGCCATCCGGCCCGCCGATCACGAACTTGCCGGTCGGGTTGACGTGCCAGACGCAATCGGCCGCGATGGGGAGTTCGGCGACGGCCTCGCGCACGAAGGGCTCGACGATGGCGCGCACGTCCTTGGAATTCAGCGACTCGTCCAGATGCTGGGTCGAGAGCACGATCGACACGATCTCGGACGGCTTGCCGTCCTTGTAACGAACCGTCACCTGCGTCTTGGCATCGGGGCCGAGCTTGCCGGCGTCGCCCTCGCTCGCCTTGCGGGCCGTCGCCAGACGCTCCAGAATCTTCTGCGCGTAGAAGATCGGGGCCGGCATCAGCTCCGCCGTTTCGCGGCAGGCATAGCCGAACATGATGCCCTGGTCGCCCGCGCCTTCGGTGTTCTTCTCACCGCCCACATCCACGCCCTGGGCGATGTCGGCGGACTGCTCGTGCAGGAGAACGTCGATCTTGGCGGTCTTCCAGTGGAAGCCGTCCTGCTCGTAGCCGATCGCCTTCACGGCCTTGCGCGCCGCCGAGCGGACCTTCGACTTCAGCCGGCCCGCCTCGACCGAGCAGCGCACTTCACCGGCGATGATGATGCGGTTCGTGGTCGCCAGCGTTTCGCAGGCGACGCGCAGAAGCGAGGCGTCCATGCCGCTCTTGCGCGCTTCCTTGTAGAGAAGATCCACGATCTCGTCGGAGATGCGGTCGCAAACCTTGTCGGGATGTCCTTCGGAAACGCTTTCCGAGGTGAAGAGGTAGTCGCTGCGCGCCATGTGCCTGGAACTCTCCCGTGCCGTCGGAGAGGGTCCGACTTGCCGCTTCAGCCCACTTCGGTCGCGGGCTCGCCGGGGTTAGGAAATGAGGGCTCTTCGCGCAAGCGAAATTTCCAGCGCGAAACCGCCGGATCGCGCCAAAATCGACCTGTTTCAGTCGCTTTCGCCCTCATCGTCCGCTGAGGACAAGGCTCGCACGAGGTCGAGCACGCGCCGGCGGACCTTGGGATCGGCAATGCGCTGGAAGGCGCGTGTCAGCTGGAGCATTTCGGCCGAGTGCGGTGCGTCATGCACGAAGTCGCTGGACGGCTCGTTCAGCTCCGTCAGCCCGGAGGACTGGGAGTCCAGCCCATCGAAGAAGAAGGACACTGGCGTCGAGAGCACGGCGGAGATGTTCTGCAACCGGCTCGCGCCGATGCGGTTGGTGCCCTTTTCGTACTTCTGGATCTGCTGGAAGGTGATGCCGAGATGCTCGCCGAGCTTCTCCTGGCTCATGCCTAGACTCGTGCGGCGCAGGCGAAGCCGCGAGCCCACATGAACATCCACAGGGTTCGGCGTCTTCTTCGCTTCCACCATCGCCGTGCCTTCCGCCCCCGCCGTCGCAGACCGCAGCGGCATGACGTCCGGTCGGCGGGCGCTACGATTGATCTGTAGGTATTCCTACAGAGGTTTCGTTAGGGAGTGCCCGTGCGCGCGTCAATCGGCGGAGCGGCGAAATCGGAGATAGCCGATAACAGCCGCAAGGCCGAACAGCGCCAGAAGCCCGTAGAAGACCTTTTCGCCCCATCGCGCATAGGGCGTCGGCGCGCCGGGCAGCGGCAGGTCGGCATCCACCGTCCCTCCTTGCCCAAGCGCCAAGCCGGCCACGGGCCGCCCGACCGAATCGGTGACGATCGAAATGCCCGTATTGGCGGCGCGCACGAGCGGCAGGCCGAAAGCCACCGCCGTCAGCTGAGCCTGGCGCAGATGCTGGTAGGGGCCGGGCGTGCGGCCGTACCAGGCATCGTTCGTCACGTTGAGGATGAAGTCAGGCCGCGTGGCCCGCGTGCCGATCTCGCCGGGAAAGATGATCTCGTAGCAGATGAGGGGCAGGAAGCGCGGGCCGCCCGGCCCCGCCTCCAGATCGCGGCGCGAGGCACCGGGCGAGAAGCCGCCGGGCAGATGCGTCAACTGATTGATGCCCCAGCTTTCGAGCAGCGCCTGAAACGGCAGATATTCGCCGAAGGGCACGAGATGCAGCTTGTCCTGCGCGTCGAGGATCGTCCCGTCCTCGCCGATCACATAGACCGAATTGAAGAAGCGGGCCTTGGCGCCCTCCCCTTCCATGCGCGTCGCCCCAGCGATCAGCGTGTCGCCTGGGCCCAGCGCCTCGGCAAGGCTCGCCACCGCGTCCGGCCGCTGGGTGAGAATGAAGGGAAAGGAGGATTCCGGCCAGACCACGAGGCGTCGGCCGGGCTCTGTGGAGGGTGTCTCGGCGCTCCCCTCGCCCTGAAGGATGGGCGCGGGCGGCATGGGCGCCTGGGTCAGTTCTAGCTGGCGCGAGAAGATGCGCTCGGCCTCGGCCGGATCCCATTTCTGGCCCTGCAGGATATTGGGCTGAACGAGGCGCAGGGTGACGCCGGCGACATGGCCGGCGGGCGCATTCGAAACATGCCACCAGCCATAGGCAACATGGGCGCCAACGAGCACAACGCCGAACACCGACGCCAGGGCGCGTCCGCGCGCCGGGGTGACTAGGAGCGCCGGCAGCGAAAACACGAAAACCGACAGCAGCGTCAGCCCGTTGAGACCAACCACCGAAACCGAGCCCATGAGCAGCGGCACGGGCGCGGCGATCGCGCCGACCGTGTTCCAGGTGAAGCCGGTGAGGAGCATTCCGCGCAGGCCCTCGAACAGCGCGATCGAGGCCGCGAAGGCGAACAGGCGCAGGACGCCATCGCTCCAGAACAGGCGAGCGAGTGCCGCCGCCAAACCCCAGTAGATCGCGAGCGCCATGGGCAGCGCGAACACGGCGAGCGGCAGCGCCCACCAGAACTCCGCCCCGTCCACCAGGATCGCCGCGCCCAGCCACCAGAGACCGGCCACGAAATATCCAAAGCCGAAGCACCAGCCGATGCGGAAGGCGGGGCAGGAGCGCCGGATCAGGCCCGCGCCCGGCTTTCCGCTCGCGCCATCCAGAAGCCAGACGAGCAGCGGAAAGGAGACGAAGCCGACGGCCGGCACGTTGAAGGGGGCAAGGCCGAGCACCAGCACGGCGCCGGCCAGGAAGGCGATCAGGGCGCGCGTCCAGCCGTCCGACAGAATGATGCGCCCCGCCAGACGCTGAAGTCCTGTTTGCAAACCGCTTCCCCTTCATGACCGGCCCGGTCCCTGCCGCGCCGATAAAGATGTCGGCGCGCCACGTCCAGAGGCAGTCATGAAGCGAGCACGAGCCTTGCGCCGTCTCCGCCGATCTGAAGCCAAGGTGCAAGCAGCGGACACAGGGTCGGCACTGAGGCCCGTCGGCGCGACGAGCCGCCACGAACGAAGCCCGTTGCGGCCGTGGGCAGTCAGACAGCCCTGCGCGGTCCTATGCCAGTTCCGGCGACGGGCCTTCGGGAAAGCGCACGATGCGCAGGCGCTTCACGCGGCGCGGATCGGCGTCCAGCACTTCGATCTCGAAGCCGGGCACGGCCTCGATCACCGTGCCGATCTCAGGCAGGCCGCCATGGGCTTGCACCACGAGACCGCCGATCGTGTCGGCTTCGTCCTCATGGGCGCTGACGTCGAAATCGGGGCCGACGAGCTTGCAGACGTCCTCCAGCTCGGCGCGCGCGTCCGCGTAGTAAACGCCGTCGCCGGCATGGGTGACGAGGATTTCCTCGTCGTCGTGCTCGTCTTCGATGTCGCCGACGACCATTTCGAGAATGTCTTCCAGCGAGACGAGACCGTCCGTGCCGCCATATTCGTCGATCACCAGCGCCATCTGGATATGGCTCGCCTGCATCCGCGCCATCAGCTCGGCCGCGTGCATGGACGGCGGCACGAAGAGAACCTGACGCAGGAGCCCGAGATCGGCGATGGTATGGTCGAGATCGACGCGGGCGAGATCGAGCGTGGAGCGAACCGGCGCGCCTTCCTGCTCCTTATCGTGGCCGAAGCAGAGCGCGGCGCGGGTGATGTGGCCGACCATGTCGCGAATATGGACCATGCCCAGCGGATCATCGAGCCCGTCGCCATAGACGGGCATCCGCGAGCGGCCGGTTTCCTCGAAACGGGCCATGAGTTCGGCGAGCGTCGCGGTGACCGGCACGGCGTCGATCTCGGTGCGCGACACCATGACGTCTTCCACGCGCATGTCGTGGAGTTCCAGAATATTGGTGAGCATGAGCCGCTCACCGGGAGAGAAGCCGGTCGCTTCCGTTCCCTCGCCCATCAGGGCGTCCACCAGTTCCTCGCGCAACGAGGGCGGAACGCGGGGCCTCAGGAAGGTGACGAGCTGCTCGAAGAAACCGGGCTCGTCTTCCCGCGGCCGCCGCCGACTTCGGACATCGGGCGCTTCGGAGGCATGGCGCTCGCCCGAAGCCGTCTCGTCCTGGTGATGGGTCATGCTCATAAAGCGTGTCTTTCGTTTCCGTCAGTCTCGGTCGTTGCCGTCGGTCGCGACCGATAGCTCGGATTCCGCATAGGGGTCGGCGATCCCGAGCCCCGCCAGAATGCGGATCTCGGTGCTTTCCATGTCCTCCGCGTCCTCGTCCGTCTCGTGGTCGAAGCCCAGAAGATGCAACATGCCATGCACAATCAGATGACGCACATGATCGGAGGGCGTCTTTCCCTCCTCGGCCGCTTCGCGCCCGCAGGTTTCGGCCGCCAGAACGAGGTCGCCCAGAAGCGGGCCGGGCGCATCACCCGGCTCCAACTCGGCCATGGGAAAGGACAGGACATTGGTCGGCTTGTCCTTGCCGCGCCATTCCTTGTTGACCTCCCGAACCTCGGCGTCGTCCGTCAGCGTGACGGAGACTTCGGTGTCGAGATCGACGGCAAAGCCTTGATCCTCCGCTACGGCGAAAATCGCCTCGCGCACCAGAGGTTCCGGGTCGCCCTTCAGAAGCTCGCGCCAGAGATCGCTGTCCTCCGAGAGGAGGATGCGTGGCGCGGAGCGTTGTCGCCCGTCCGTCACGTGCGCTTGGCCTGCTGCGCGCGCTTCTCGCTCGCGTCGCCCTCGTAGGCTTCGACGATCGACTGCACGAGGCGATGGCGCACCACGTCCTTGGATTCGAAGCGCACGGAGACGATGTTGGACACGCCGTCGAGAATGCGCAACGCCTCCACGAGACCGGAGGTCTGACCGGGCGGAAGATCGATCTGCGAGGGATCGCCCGTCACCACCATGCGGGCGTTTTCGCCCAGGCGCGTCAGGAACATCTTCATCTGCATCGAGGTCGTGTTCTGCGCCTCGTCCAGGATGACCGCCGCATTGGCGAGCGTGCGTCCGCGCATGAAGGCAAGCGGCGCGATCTCGATGGCGCCGGCGGCGAGCGCCCGCTCCACCTTCTCGGCCGGAATCATGTCGTAGAGCGCGTCGTAGAGCGGACGCAGATAGGGATCGACCTTGTCCTTCATGTCGCCCGGCAGAAAGCCGAGGCGCTCGCCCGCTTCCACGGCGGGGCGCGACAGGATGATGCGCTCGACCTGACCGCGCTCCAGAAGCTGGGCGGCGTGCGCCACGGCGAGATAGGTTTTGCCCGTGCCGGCGGGGCCGACACCGAAGACGAGCTCCGCCCGGTCCATCGCGCGCATATAGGCATCCTGCGTCGGCGTGCGGGCGTGGATGGTCTTCTTGCGGGTGGAAATCTGGGCAAGCGAGATGCGGCCCTTCTTTTCCAGGGTCGGCAGGACGAGCTGGTCGTCGGCCGCGACCGCCATGCGAATGGCGCCCTCGACATCGGACGCGCCGATCTCGGCCCCGCCCTGCAGCCGGCCATAGAGGAAGTCCAGCGCCCGGCGGGCCTGTTCGCTGGCGGTGGGGTCGCCGCGAAGCTCCACCTTGTTGCCGCGCGCGCGCGCATCGACATGCAGCTTCTGCTCGATCAGGGCCAGATGCTCGTCGAACTGCCCGAACAGGGCACCGGCCAGCCGGTTGTCGTCGAAGGTCAGAACGAGATGGGCCATGTCGGAAGCGCCGGAAGCCGGTGACATGCCGCGTGCTGCCTTCATGCGATCTTCCTTGCGAGAAGCTCCTGCGCCCGGAGGGTCGCGTGGGGAGCGTCAGCCGGCTCGGCGCCGGCGGCCATGAGAGAATTGGCAAGGCTCGCGGTGACGCGAACCGAAACGATATCGCCGACCGCCCCCGCCGAGGCGGGAACCACGACCGGCAGAAGGAAAGGCGAGCGACCGATCATCTGGCCGGGATGGCGGCCGGGCTTCTCGATCAGGACATCCGTATCCTGGCCGACGAAGCTTTCCTGAAAAGCCACCTGTTGTTCGCGGATCAGCGCCTGGAGCCGCTCCAACCGTTCGGTCTTCACGTCCTCGGGCACATGGCCGTCCATCGTCGCGCCCGGCGTGCCGGGGCGGGGCGAATATTTGAACGTGTAGGCGGCGGCGTAGCGGACCTCGCGCACCAGCGCGAGCGTCGCCTCGAAATCCTCGTCGCTCTCGCCGGGAAAGCCGACGATGAAATCGCCCGAGAGGGCGATATCGGGCCGGGCCTGCCGGATGCGCTCCAGAAGCTGGAGATAGTCGGCGGCCTTGTGACGCCGGTTCATCGCCTTCAGGATGCGGTCGGAGCCCGACTGAACCGGCAGATGCAGATAGGGCATCAGCGCCCGCAAATCGCGATGCGCCTCGATCAAGGCCTCGTCCATGTCGCGCGGGTGCGAGGTCGTGTAGCGCAGGCGGGCGATGCCCGGAATCTCGGCGAGATCGCGCAGGAGCGAGGCAAGCCCCCCTTCGCCCGGCCCCCAGGCATTGACGTTCTGCCCGAGCAGCGTCAGCTCGCGCACGCCGGCCCCGGCCAGACGCCGCGCTTCTTCCAAAATGGCCGCGCGCGGGCGCGAGACCTCCGCGCCGCGCGTATAGGGCACGACGCAGAAGGTGCAGAACTTGTCGCAGCCTTCCTGCACGGTGAGAAAGGCGGCGACGCCGCGCTGGCGAATTTCCTGATTGGACGGGTTCGGCAGATGCTCGAACTTGTCCTCCACCGCATAGTCGGTCTCGACCACGCGCTCGCCCTTGGCGACGCGGGCCAGCATGTCCGGCAGGCGGTGATAGGTCTGCGGGCCGACCACGAGATCGACCACGGGCGCGCGGGCGATGATCTCCGGCCCTTCGGCCTGCGCCACGCAACCGGTGACGCCGATGCGCATCTCCTGCCCCAGCGCGGCGCGCTCGGCCTTCAGGACGCGCAGACGCCCGAGTTCGGAATAGATCTTCTCGGCAGCCCGCTCGCGAATATGGCAAGTGTTGAGGAGCACGAGGTCGGCCTCCTCGACGCTGTCGGTCGGCCGATAGCCGTCCTTGGCGAGGGCATCGCCCATGCGCTGGCTGTCATAGACGTTCATCTGGCAACCATAGGTCTTGATAAAGACCTTGCGCCGGTTGTCGCCCTGCTCGTCGCCTCGTTCGTCGATCGTCTCGCTCATGCGTCCTTCATAGCGTCTTTTTCGGCTTCTGCCGGAAAAGACTTCCATCGCGGCCCCGCCGATCCCTCAAGCCCGCAGGTTGCGTCCGGCGAGATCATGTCCGGCAGGGTCGATCCGGCGCCCGCGAAAGCCACGCGTCCCTTTCGAGAAACGCCACGGCCATCGTTGCTCCTGGCCTATCTATATCAGGCGGTTGGGGGGAACGCGCAAGCGGGCATTCCCGCGAAACGGCCCGAGACTTTGGGGTAGAGCGAAAGAACGCCTCAACCGAGCGCTGCCGACGTCAGGCGGCGCGGTCGTCATCCCCGCGCAGGCTGCGCGCCATCAGGGCAGCGACGACGCTTTCGCAGCGCCGCGCCACGGCCTTGCGGTCACTTGCCGCATCGAAGCGAATGGGTTCGCCGAAGCGGATTTCGGCATCCACCGCGCCTTCACGCAGGAAGGCCAGAAGATGGGGCATCAGTTCGACATCGCCCGGCCAGGCGGCGAGCGGGCGGCCGTAATGGCCCATCGGCATTCCATTGACCTTGGTATAGGCGACGCAAACGGGCTGAACCCAGACCGCCTCGGCCTGCGAGCGGCGAAGCGACGCCTGCGCCGCGCCGAACAGCGCCGTCTTGAAGGGCAGGACGCGGTTCCCGTCCGAGGTCGTGCCTTCGGCAAAGAGCACCATGGCGTCGCCCGCGTTCAGCCGCTCGCCGATCGCGTCCGCCTGCTGCCCCGTGCGCCCGCGCGCCTCGCGCTCCACGAAGGTGGTGCGCTGGAGCTTGGCGAGCAGGCCGAAGATCGGCCAGCCGGCGACCTCGCTCTTGGCGATGAAGGACAGCGGCATGACCGCGCCGAGCGCCACGATATCGGCCCAGGACTGATGATTGGCGACGAGAAGCAGCGGCCGCTCCGTGACGGGCCGGCCCTTCAGATGCAGGCGAAGACCGATGAGCCGCGCGGCGACGCTGTGCCACACGAACGGCAGGCGACGCGCGAGCGGCCAGCGCAAGCGGATCGCAAGCAGCTGAAGCGGCATCAGCACGACCGTCATCAGCGCCAGCGCCAGCCCGATGCCGAGCATCCGCGCCGTGCCCAGAGGGTCGCGGCGACGCGAAGCGTCCGTGCCGGCGGGTAGGCTCGCTTCAGTCACGCAGGTTCCGCTTCAGGATCAGGGCGCTTTTGCGCGTGCCGTCCGCGCCCGCGTAATAGGCCGGGCGGCGACCGACTTCCTCGAAGCGCAGCTTGCGATAGAGCGCGAGCGCGGGCGAGTTGGTTTCCTCGACCTCCAGAAACAGCGAGGCCGCGCGCTCGGCGTGGAGATATTGCAGGACATTGTCCATCAGGAGACGCCCGATCCCCTTGCCGCGCACACTCTTGTCGACGGCGATGGTCAGGATTTCCGCCTCGTCCACGGTCAGGCGCGCGAGCACGACGCCCACGGCCTTGTGCCCGCTCTCGGCGCGCACGATGAAGCCGAACGTGCCGCCCTGGCCGAGCAGCGAGGCGAACTCGTCTCCCGACCAGGCCTGCGTGAAGGCCTCGGAGTGGATTTCGGCCGCTTCGTCGAGATCGTCGAGGCCGAGCGGCACCGCGACATAGCCCGAGGGGCCTAGGAGGCCGTCCCAGAACGAAAGGGTCCAAGCAAGGGGGAGATACCAGTACATGCTTCTCTCCGCGAAGGGTTCAGGCGCCCATTCTGCGCGCTGCCCCTTTCCGCATCATTATGACGCCGGCTCAGGCATTTGGGCTAGAGCCTTTCCGTGAACGCTCTGAGCCCAGTCCGCCGGATCGATGTTGGCGGGAGGGCTCTAGAAAATGTTGATCACAGGGGCGCGGCCCGTAGTCCGAGCGGCACTTGCGCCTTGGCGTCCGCCCCGCGCAAGTAAAGCGGCAGCGGCGGCCCGTCCGGCACGCGCTCCGCGCCCAGCCGCGCCAGAGCCGCGATCGAGGCGAAGCGCCGCTCGGCTGAAAACAGCGCCGCGCCCTCGCCCAATACGCCCGCCGCGATTGCCACGCCCGTCCCGACGACGCGCAATCCCGCGCCCGCTGATGCGACAAAGGCGGGCAGGGCGTCCGGCGCAAGCGCTTCCGGCTCGCGCAACGTCTCGCCGCCTTGCGCGAAGAGCGCGGCATAGACCTCGCCGCGCTTGGCGTCGTGAACCGCCAGAACCGGGCCTTCGCCCCATTCCGGCTCGGCCAAGGCTTCCAGCGTGGAAATGCCGACCGAGGGCACGCCCAGCGAAATCTCCAGGCCTCGCGCGGCGGCAACGCCCACGCGAATGCCCGTGAAGGAACCCGGCCCGACGCAGACCGCGAGCTTGGCCACCTCGCTCCAGTCCGCGCCGGCGTCCTCCAGCACGGATTGCAGCAGGTCCATCAGCCGCTCGGCATGGCCGCGCCCGATCTCGTCCTCGCGCAGGGCCGCGAGGCTGCGGTCGGACAGGCGCAGGAGCGCCGCCGAGCAGCGCTCGTTCGCCGTGTCGATCGCCAGCAGCAGGTCCTTGTTGTCAGGCACGAAAGCGGCTCCGATCAGGCCGCTTCCATCGCCTCGACGGCTTCGACCTCGGGCACGAAATGGCGCAGGAGGTTTTCGATGCCGTGCTTCAGCGTTGCGGTGGACGACGGGCAGCCGGCGCAGGAGCCGCGCATGTTGAGGAAGACCACGCCGTCGCGGAAGCCGCGGAAGGTGATATCGCCGCCATCCTGCGCCACCGCCGGGCGAACGCGGGTGTCGAGCAGTTCCTTGATCGTGGAGACGATGCCCTCGTCCGACTCGTCGAAGAATTCCTCGCCGGAATCCGACGCCGCCATGCCGCTGGCGCTCGGCGCCATGACCGGCTCGCCCGACAGGAAATGCTCCATGATGGAGGCGAGGATCGCGGGCTTCAAATGCGCCCAGTCGGTCGCGTCCTTGGACACGGTGATGAAGTCGTAGCCGAAGAAGACGCCCGTCACGCCCTGGATCGCCATGAGCTTACCGGCAAGGCGCGAGCGCGCGCCCGCCTCGGCGGCTTCCAGAAACTCGGCCGTGCCGTTTTCCAGAACCACCCGGCCGGGCAGGAACTTGAGGGTCTGCGGATTGGGAGTGGATTCGGTCTGGATGAACATGGGCTGCGTCCGCCAAGAGGATTTGACGCTTTGTCCTCCGGGACAAGGCTTTCCCCCGAGATAAGCCCCTGCGCCCGCGCCCGCAAGCACAAGAGCCGTGTCCGCTCCGTCCACAGTTCCGCAGAAGAGAGACCGGCCGGACGCAACGATGCGGCCCTCTCGCCATTTCCGCCCTGCCGACAGTATCGAGGGGACAGGTCATGGCATCACATTCGGGGGCGCAGTCCGGCGGCTCGCAAAAGGTCATCTATGCCGCGCTCGCCGGAAATCTTCTGATCGCCATCACCAAATTCGTGGCGGCGGCCTATTCCGGCTCATCGGCGATGGTCAGCGAGGGCGTGCATTCGCTGGTGGATACCGGCAACGAGGTTCTGCTTCTTTACGGCACGCGCCGCGCGGCCCGCCCGGCGGATCGCACCCATCCGCTCGGCCACGGGCGCGAGCTCTATTTCTGGACCTTCATCGTCGCGCTTCTGGTTTTCGCGCTGGGGGCCGGCGTCTCGATCTACGAGGGCATCTCGCACATGCTGGCCCCCGAGCCGATCGAGGACCCGACCATCACCTATGTCGTGCTCGGCCTGTCCTTCCTGTTCGAAGGCTTTTCCTGGGTCGTGGCGCTCAAGGAGTTTCGCGTCACCAAGGGTCGGCTCGGCTATATCGAGGCGGTGAAGCGCTCCAAGGACCCGACGACCTTCACCGTCCTGTTCGAGGACAGCGCGGCCTTGATCGGCCTCGCCATCGCCTTCGTCGGCATCTTTCTGGCGCAGGCGCTGGATATGCCGGAACTCGACGGCGCGGCCTCGATCGGCATCGGCCTCGTTCTCGCGGCCACGGCCATTTTCCTAGCCCGCGAAAGCAAGGGGCTCCTCATAGGCGAGGCCGCCGCGCCCACCACGCAGGCTGCGATCCTGGCGATCGCGGAGAGTGATCCGGGCGTGCAGAGCGCCAATGGCGTCATTACCGTGCATCTCGGCCCGACGCAGATCGTCGCGGCCCTCAGCGCCGAGTTCGAGGACGCCATGACCGCGCCCGAGATCGAGGCGAGCGTTCACCGCATCGAAGCGGCCATCCGCGCCGCGCATCCCGAGATCACGACTCTCTTCGTCAAGCCGCAGACGCACCGCACCTTCGCCGAGCGCGCCCGGCGCATTGAGGAACATAGCGAGTAAGTCAGCTCCCGAGGGGCCGAAGCGGTCGCACTCCGGCTCGGCTCCTCAGCAGAGGCTTTCGATTTCCTCGTCGCTCAAGGTCGCCGGCACGATCGTCACCGGAATCGGGAAGGCCGAGCCGGAGCCCGCCACGGCCGAGACCAGGGGCCCCGGTCCGTCCGAGGCGTCGCTCGCCGCCAGGACGAGAATCGCGATCTCGCGGTCGGCCTCGATCAGGGTGCGGATTTCGTCCGCCGTCTTGCCCTCGCGCAGGATCGTCTCGGCCTCGATGCCGACCGCCGTGCGGATGTCCTCCGCCAAGCGCGACAGTCGCGTCTGCGCCTCTTCCTCGGCCTCGGCGCGCATGATGTCGCCGACGCCGAGCCATTGCGTGAAATCCGCCGCGTCGATCACATAGAGAAACACGACCGCGCCGCCGCTCGCCTTGGCGCGCCGCGCCGCATAGGCCGCCGCCCGCCCGCATTCGGGCGTCTCATCGACCACCGCCAGAAATTTGCGCCGCCCACCGGCGTCGCGCCCGAGTCGCTTGGATACCATCGCCGGACCATGCCAGCCTGCTTGGGCTCCGGCAAGCGGGCGGGGTGACGGCGGGGCTACTGCCCCGAACCCCGTCCGGGAAAGACTTCCCGGACCCTTCCCTTCTTTTGGGACTTTTCCGAGATTGGGGAGGGCCGGCGGCCCTCCCCAATCTCGGACACATGCCAAGCGAATGAGGGGTTCAGGGGAAATCATTTCCCCTGACGGGGGTGCGGGGGCAGCGCCCCCGCGTCGTCCTACCAGCTCAGCCCAAGAGGCCGAGGATGGACTTGACGTCGGCGAGCGTCCGGTCCGCGAGGGCGCGGGCGCGTTCGGCGCCGTCCTTAAGGGTGCGGTCGATTTCGGCGGGGTCGGAAAGGACGCGGCGCATTTCGCCGGCGATGGGCGCGAGCTTTTCGACGGCGAGATCGGCCAGCGCCGGCTTGAACTCGGAGAAGGGCCGACCGCCGAATTCGGTGAGGATGTCGGCCTTCGAGCGACCGGACAGCGCGGCATAGATGCCGACGAGATTGTCGGCCTCGGGCCGCCCGGCGAGGCCGGCGGGTTCGGAGGGCAGCGCGTCCGGGTCGGTCTTGGCCTTGCGGATCTTCTTGGCGATGGTCTCGTCGTCGTCGGTGAGGTTGATGCGCGAGAGGTCGGACGGGTCCGACTTCGACATTTTCTTGGAGCCGTCCTTGAGGCTCATGACGCGCGTCGCCGGCCCTTCGATCAGGGGCTCGGCCAGCGGGAAATAGCCGTTGACGGTTTCGTCGCCCATCGCCATGGGCACGCCGAGCCCCTTGGCCTCGATGCGGGCGGAGAAGTCGTGGTTGAACTTGGTCGCGATGTCGCGGGTGAGTTCGAGATGCTGCTTCTGGTCGTCGCCGACGGGCACATGCGTCGCGCGGTAGAGAAGGATGTCGGCGGCCATGAGGCTGGGATAGGCGAGAAGACCCAGCGAAGCGTTTTCGCGATCCTTACCGGCCTTGTCCTTGAACTGGGTCATGCGCGTCATCCAGCCGATGCGCGCGACGCAGTTGAAGATCCAGGCGAGTTCGGAATGGCCGGGCACGGCCGCCTGATTGAAGACGATATGGCGCTTGGGGTCGATGCCGGCCGCGAGATAGGCGGCGGCGATCTCGCGCGTCTGCTGGGCGAGGTCGTCCTGCACGAGTTGCGCGGTGAGGGCATGAAGGTCCACGACGCAGAAGATGCAGTCCTGCGTGTCCTGCAAGGCGACGAACTTCTGGATGGCGCCGAGATAGTTCCCGAGATGGAGATTGCCGGTCGGCTGGATGCCGGAAAAGACGAGGGGCTTGAAATCGGCCATGGGGAAACTCCGAAAGCGGCGGCCCGGAGACGAACGCCGGTTGGCGCGCTTATGGCGAAGCGAAGCCCGCGCCGCAAGCGGGCTGAGCGGGAAGCCGGCCCCCACGTCCGGCGGAACCAAGCGCAGCGGATCGTCGTCTTCCCTTACGAAGCATCAAGGGCCGTTTCAGAGCCCTCATTGCCAAGGAGAGACGATATGGGCTTTTTCGACCGCATCCGAGACAAGATTTTCGGCAGCGCCGAGGCGGCCGAACCGGCGCAGCAGCCAACTGCGGCGCCCACGCCCGCCCCATCGCCAGCCCCGACTCCCGCTCCTGCCTCCGCTGGCGGTGCGCCGGCTTCCACGCCCGCCGCGCCTCAGCCGCAGACGCCCGCTCCTGCCTCGCCCGCTGCGCCGGCCGGCACGCCTTCCACCAGCGCCCCCAGCCAGCCGGTGGATGTCGCCGCGATTCTGGAAGCGAAAGCCAAGGCGGCCGGCCAGCCGCTCGACTGGCGCCGCTCGATTGTCGATCTCCTGAAGCTGCTCGATCTCGACTCGAGCCTGTCGGCCCGCAAGGAACTGGCTCAGGAGCTTCACTATACCGGCGACATGAGCGACTCCGCGACCATGAACACCTGGCTGCACAAGGCGGTCATGACGAAGCTTGCCGAGAATGGCGGGCAGGTTCCCGCCGACCTTCGCGACTGATGAAAGGCGCCGGTGCTCGGCTCAGACTCGCTTCGAGCGCCGGCCCTTCAGGAGATTGCGCACCATGGCGCGGTCGGCCGCGCCGGTGGCCAGCGCGAGACCGAAATAAACCGCCATGGCGACGGCCACGATGGCGAGGATCGCGAGTCCTTGCGTCAGCGCGCCGACACCGGTTGCGAGATAAGGCGCGAGGCGCTCCAACAGAAACCAGACCACGCCGCCCATCGCCCCGGCGGACATGATCACCAGCACTGATCGCTTCACCAGCGCCATGTCCACATGCCAAAGGCCCTGACGGCGCAGACCCTCGAACAGGAGCCACGCGTTGAGCCAGCCGGCCAGCGTGGTGGCGAGCGCGATGCCCTGCTCGGCATAGAACCAGAAGAGCACGAAGGAGAGGACGGTGTTGGCGGCGGCCGATAGGCCCGTCACGATCATCGGAACCCGCGTGTTCTCGCGCGCGAAATAGCCGGGCGAGAAGACCTTGATCAGCACGAAGGCCGGCAGGCCGAGGGCGTAGAGGCCGAGCACGGCGGCGACCTGGTGCGTCGTCTCCGGCAGGAAGGCTCCGCGCTCGTAGATCAGGCGGATGATCGGCTCCGGCATGACATACAGCGCGATCGCAGCCGGG
Source organism: Aureimonas sp. D3 (assembly GCF_001463805.1). NCBI lineage: Bacteria > Pseudomonadati > Pseudomonadota > Alphaproteobacteria > Hyphomicrobiales > Aurantimonadaceae > Aureimonas > Aureimonas sp. D3. The sequence goes on from NZ_BBWM01000050.1 coordinate 87,364, forward strand.
ACGGTGAGGAACAGCGCGAATTCCAGCGAGCGGTTCTGCGTGTGCTGGGCTTCCTCGGCGCGGCCAGCCTTCAAGGCGCGCGCGAGTTCGGGCAGGAGCACGACCCCGATGGCGACGCCCACCATGCCGAGCGGCAGTTGATAGGGTCGGTCGGCATATTGCAGGATCGACACCGCGCCCGGCTTGTAGGAGGCGATGGCCTGTCCCACGAAGAGGTTGATCTGCGTGATGCCGCCGATGAGGGCGGCCGGGCCGGCCAGGATCAGAAGCCGCTTGAGCGCGGGCGTCCAGCGCGGGCGCTTGAGCGCCACGGAAAAGCCGGCCATGCGCATGGCGATCGTCACCATCAGAAGCTGCGCGACGCCGGCAAACAAGACGCCCCAGCTCATCAGGAAGCCGATCGTCTGCTGGTCGGACCCGTTCCACCAGCACCAGGCGAGAACGCCGATCAGCGCGAAGTTCAGGATGGTGGGCGCGGCGGCGGCGGCGAAGAAGCGGCGGAAGGCGTTCAGAATGCCCGACACCATCGCCATCAGCGACATGCAGGCGAGATAGGGGAACATGATGCGCGAGAAAGCGATGGTGATCGCGTAGCGGTCCTCGCAGGAAATCTGCTGGCCGAGCGTCTGCGGATCGTCGATGCAGGCGGCAAGACCCGGCGCGATGATCGTCTTCACCAGTGCCGGCATGAAGACCATAGCGGCGACGGTGACAACCAGAAGCACGGTGAAGAGCGTCGAGAAGATCTCGGTCGCAAAGCGCTTGGCCCCCTCCTCGCCCTCTTCTTCCAGCGAGCGAGCGAAAAGCGGAATGAAGGCGGCGTTGAACGCCCCTTCCGCGAAGAGGCGGCGGAACAGGTTGGGAAAGCGGAAGGCGAGGTTGAACGCGTCCGCGACCGGCCCGACGCCGAGCGCCGAGGCCATCATCATTTCGCGGGTGAAACCGAAGACGCGGGAAATCAGCGTCGCGCCACCAACCGTGGCGAACTTCTTCAAAAGGCTCAAGAGACGATTCCGAAGGCGACCGGAGAGGGTTTGGCGGTGGCGGAGGAGAGTTCGCCCTCCGGGCTGTCGAACACGGCGAGAAGCCGGCGGCGGATGCGCTCGGCCCGGCCCTCGCCGATGATCTTGAGGCCCAGAAGGTCGGTGACGTAGAAGACGTCCACCACCTTTTCGCCGAATGTGGTGATGTGGGCGGAGCGGATGTCGAGCGAGAGATCGGAGATCGCGCCCGTGAGATCGGCCAGAAGCCCCGGCCGGTCCAGCCCCTCGACCTCCACCACCGTCAGACGGTTCGACAGATCGTTGCGCACCTCGACGCGCGGCGCGACCGCGAAGGACTGGGTGGAGCGCGTCGGGCGGCGGCGCGCCAGAAGCGCGGGGATGGCCTCGCGCCCGCCCAGCAGCGCCTCCACCGTCTTGGCGATGCGATCGGCGCGGCGCAGCTCGTCGGCATCCTCGGCGAAGTCGCGCGTGATGGTGACGATGTCGAGCGCGCGCCCGTCGGTCATGGTGAAGATCTGCGCGTCGGCGATGTTGGCGCCGGCCGCAGCGCACGAGCCCGCGATCAGCGAGAGAAGGCGCGGATGGTCGGGCGCCAGAACCGTGATCTCGGTCACGCCCCGGAACTTGTCGGTGCGCGCGACGGTGGCGAGACTCTGGCCCTTTTCGTCGGCGTCGTCGATGAACTCGGCATGGCGCACCTGATCGTCCAGCGGCACGGTCAGCATGTAATTGTCGTAATGCTGCTCGACGCGCGCCGCGCGGCGCTCCTCCGGCCAGTCCTTCAGCCGCTCGGCCAATTCGCGCCGGGCAAAATCGGCGCGCTGGCGGCGCGAGGATTCGGAATAGCCGCCCGTCAGAAGCAGCTCGGTTTCCGCATAGAGCGTGCGGATGAGCTGGCCCTTCCAGTTGTTCCACACGCCGGGGCCGACCGCGCGAATGTCGCAGACGGTCAGGATCGTCAGAAGCTTCAGCCGGTCCAGCGTCTGCACCCGCTCGGCGAAGTCGCGGATCGTCTTGCGGTCGGTCAGGTCGCGCTGCTGCGCGGTCATCGAGAGAACGAGATGCTCCTGCACCAGCCAGGCGACGAGTTCGGTCTCGCGCTCGTCCAGCCCGAGGCGCGGGCAAAGCTCCTCGGCGATGGCCGCGCCGGCCACCGAGTGATCCTCCGGCCGGCCCTTGGCGATGTCGTGCAGGAGAAGCGCGACATAAAGGGGTACGCGGTCGCGGATCGTCTCCACAAAGCCGCTCGTCATGGGCAGTTCGCTGGCGAGTTCCCCATGTTCGAGGCGCGACATGCCGGCGACGGTGCGCAAGAGATGCTCGTCCACCGTGTAGGAATGATACATGTTGAACTGCATCATCGACACGATCTTGCCGAACTCGGGTATGAAGCGGCCGAGCACGCCCGCCTCGTTCATCCGCCGCAGATGCAGTTCGGGATTGTTGCGATCCGTCAGCACGTCCAGAAACAGGCTGTTGGCTTCCGGGTTGGCGCGCAGCGCGCCGTCCACCAGGCGCAGCGAGCGGCGCACGAGCTTCAGCGCGTCGGGGTGATATTCGAGATCGTGCGCGGCGGCGAGCTTGAACAGGCGCAGGAGATTGACCGGATCGTCCGTGAAGACGTTGCGGTTGGCCACCGTGATGCGGTTGTTGTCGATCAGAAAGGCGAGCGTGCCGGGAATCTGCCGGGTGCGGCGGCGGAAGGAGCGCACGAAACCGCGGAAGCCCGGCGCGTCCTTGGCATTTTCCTCTTCCAGCGCGGCGCAGAAAATGCCGGTGAGATCGCCCACATCCTTGGCGATCAGGAAGTAGTGCTTCATGAAGCGCTCGACATCCGTCAGCCCAGGATGGGTGTTGTAGCCGAGCCGCGAGGCGATCTCGCGCTGGAGGTCGAAGGAGAGGCGCTCTTCCGGCTTGCCGGTCAGGAAGTGCATGTGGCAGCGCACGGCCCAGAGGAAATCCTCGGCCTTCTCGAACAAGCGCGCCTCGCGCCGCGAGAAGATGCCGGCCGCCACCAGTTCCTCGCGCGTATCGACGCGGTAATGATCCTTGGCGATCCAGAAGAGCGTGTGAAGATCGCGCAGCCCGCCCTTGCCCTCCTTCACATTGGGCTCGACCAGATAGCGCGTGTCGCCCGTCTTGCGATGGCGCACGTCGCGCTCGGCGAGCTTGGCGGCGATGAAGGCGCGGCCGGTGCCGGCCGTTACCTCCGCGTCGAACCGGCGGCCGAGATCGGTGAAGAGAGCCTCCTCGCCGCAGATCAGCCGGCGCTCCAAAAGCGCGGTGCGGATGGTGAAATCCTCGGCCGACAGACGCACGCATTCCTCGACCGAGCGCGTGGCATGGCCGACCTTCAGGCCGAGATCCCAGAGGAGATAGAGGAGATATTCGGCGACCTGCTCGCCCAAGGCCGTCTGCTTGTAAGGCAGAAGGAACAGAAGATCGATGTCGGAGCCCGGTGCCAGCGTCCCGCGCCCATAGCCGCCGACGGCGCAGATCGCCATGCGCTCGCCGCTGGAGAGATTGGGCGAGCCGAACACGTGATGCAGCGCAAAATCATGGACCGCGCGGATCAGCTCGTCCTGAAGATGCGAGATGCGTGCCGCGCAGAGAAGTCCGCCGCCATCCTCGAAGAGAAGACGCTCGGCGGCCTTTCGCCCCTCGCTGTTGACGCGCTTAAGCAGCGCCAGCAGCCCGTTGCGCGTTTGCGAGCCGGAGGCATCGCCCTCGGCTGGAATCAGCGCGGCCATGGCATCGCGCAGCGCCTTGCCATCCACGATCTCGCCCAGCCGTAGATCGGCCTGCGACGCGACGACCTGCCGGGCTTGCGCCGGCTGGCCGCCGGACCGTTCGCGGCGGGACAGGGTCGTTTGGGCGGTCATGGCACTGCCTTCTGATCGGGTGGTTGCCGCTATAGTGCATTTCCCGATCTGTCAAAAGCTTAACCGCCCAAGGTACCCCGTCCGGCGCCGGCGTCTTCAGGCGCCGACGATGGTGCCCCCGTTCGGGTGCATGACCTGGCCCGTGAAATAGGAGCCATCCTCCGAAGCCAAGAACAGAAGCGCGGAGGCGACCTCGTTGGGCTGGCCGGCGCGCTTCATCGGCACCTGGGAGCCGAAGCTCGCGACCTTTTCCTCGTCCATCGACATGGGGATGAAGGGTGTCCAGATCGGGCCGGGTGCGACGCCGTTCACGCGGATGCCCTTTTCCACGAGGTTGGAGGCCATGGAGCGCGTGAAGGCCGTGATCGCGCCCTTGGTCGAGGAATAGTCGATCAGCGTCGTGTTGCCCTTGTAGGAGTTCACCGACGTGACGTTTACAATCGCCGAACCAGACTTTAGATGGTCGAGCGCGGCCTGTGTCATGTAGAAGTAGCCGTAGATATTGGTCTCGAAGGTCTTGGCGAGTTGCTCTTCGGAAATATCGCGGACGTCTTCGGCTTCTTCCTGATGGGCGGCATTGTTGACGAGAATGTCCAGCTTGCCGAACTCCGCCGCCGCTTTGTCCACGGCCTGTTTGCAGAAGCTCTTGGAGCGGACATCGCCCCGGATCAGCAGGGCCTTTTGCCCTTCGCGCTCGATCAGCGCCTTGGTTTCCTCGGCATCGCGATCCTCTTCGAGATAGACGATCGCGACATCTGCGCCCTCGCGCGCGAAGAGAACGGCGGTGGCGCGGCCGATGCCGGAATCGCCGCCCGTGATGATCGCGCTCTTGCCCTTCAACCGGCCCGATCCGGGAAAGCGCGGCTCATAGTCCGGGCGCGGATTCATCTCGTGCTCGCGGCCGGGTTCCCGATCTTGATGCTGGGCGGGGAAATTCGACATGGAGGCTGGTCCCTTCTCACATGCCGGCCAACGCCGGCTCATGAAAGGGGAAGAGACGCGGAAGCCCATGCGTTCCCGCATGGCGGCCGCCCGAGCCCTCGCTTCGGTGAGCCGGCTACAGGTCTGCGGTGGAAGCGCCGCCGCTAAGAACCGGGGACAGAACCATTCGGCGGAGGGCGAGCGAGGGATTGTTTCTGTCGGCGAGGCGCCGGGCGCAGGCCATGCAGCGCATGGACGAGCACCGGCAACGATGCCCGGCGGGAACAAGACCCGGTCGATCGACCCGAAGGGTTCTGTCCCCGGTTCTAAGCCTTGGGCGAGCGCGGCAGCAGGGCTTTCAGCCGATACAGCGCCTCCAGCGCCTCGCGGGGGCTCATCGCGTCCGGGTCCACTTCGCTGAGCGCCTTCAAGGCCGAGGGCACTTCGGGCTCGGCTGGCTTGCGGTTCAGCGCGGCGAAAAGCGGGAGATCATCGATAAAGGCCGTGCGCTTTTCGCCCTGCTCGCTCTTTTCCAACTGGGTCAGAACCTGCCGCGCGCGCTCCAGAACGGCCGGGGGCAAGCCGGCGAGCCGCGCCACCTGAATGCCATAGGAGCGGTCGGCGACGCCGGCCGTCACCTCATGCAGGAAGATGACCTCGCCTTCCCATTCCTTGACGCGCACGGTGACGTTGGCAAGGCGTTTGAGCCGCGCGGCGAGCGCCGTCATTTCGTGGAAATGCGTGGCGAAGAGCGCGCGGCAGCGGTTCACCTCATGCAGATGCTCCACCGCCGCGAAGGCGATGGACAGCCCGTCATAGGTCGCCGTACCCCGCCCGATCTCGTCCAGCACCACGAGCGTCCTTTCGCTCGCCTGATTGAGGATCGCGGCGGTTTCCACCATCTCGACCATGAAGGTCGAGCGCCCCTCCGCCAGATCGTCGGACGCGCCGACGCGGCTGAACAGGCGGTCCACCACGCCGATATGCGCCTCAGTCGCCGGCACGAAGGAGCCGATCTGGGCGAGCACGGCGATCAGCGCGTTCTGGCGCAGGAAGGTCGACTTGCCGCCCATGTTCGGCCCGGTGATCAGCCAGATCGCCCCGGCCTCGCGCTTGGGCCCCGTGCCGGCCGGCGGCGAGAGATCGCAATCGTTCGCCACGAACTGACCGCCGCCAGACGCCTTCAGCGCCGCTTCCACCACGGGATGACGCCCGCATTCGACCCGGAAGGCGAGGCTGGAATCCACCAGCGGGCGCACCCAGTTTCCCGACAGCGCGAGTTCGGCGAGTGCCGCCGTCACGTCGATCAGCGCGAGCGCAGCGGAGGCTGCGCGAAGCGCATCCGTTGCGGCCAGAACCTCGGCGCGCATTCGATCGAACAGGGTGAGTTCGATGCGCAGCGCCTCCGCCGCGCTCTGGGCGATGCGCGTTTCCAGATCGCACAGCTCCACCGTGGTGAAGCGCATGGCGGAGGCGAGCGTCTGGCGATGGGAAAAGCCGCTGCCCTGCTCCAAGAGCGCAGCGCCATGGGCTTCGGGCACTTCCACGAAATAGCCGAGCACATTGTTGTGCCGGATCTTCAGGGAGCGCACGCCCGTTTCCGAGCAATAGCGCCCCTGGAGATCGGCCACGACCTGCCGCGAATGATCGCGCAGCGCCAAGGCCTCGTCCAGCGCCGCATCGGCCCCTTCGCGCACGAAGCCGCCGTCCCGCCTCTGCAGGGGCAGTTCGTCGCGCAAGGTGGCGCGTAAGGCGAAGCGCAGATCCTGCGGCAGCGCGGATATGGCGCGGCCGGCCTCCATCAGCTCCCAACTGAATTCGCCTTCTTGGAGAAGCTCGCCGATCAGGCTCGCGCGCTCCAGACCTTCGGACACCGCGCCGAGATCACGCGGCCCGCCCCGGTCGAGCGCGAGGCGCGACAGGGCGCGCTCGGTGTCGGGCATTCCCTTCAAGGCGGCACGCAGCTCGCCGCGAAGCTCCGGGTCGTCCAGAAGCGCGGCGACGCTGTCCTGTCGGCGCGCGATGGCCTGCGGGTCGGTCAAGGGCCAGGCGAGGCGGCTCGCCAGCAGCCGCGAGCCCGCGCCCGTCACGCAGCGGTCGATCGTGGCGAGAAGCGAGCCCTGCCGCTTACCGGAGACGGTGCGGGAGAGTTCGAGGCTCGCGCGCGTCGCGGGGTCGATCACCATGAAGGAGCCGGCTTCGACCCGCTCCGGCCGCTCCAAAGGCGGGCGGGCTTTCAGCTGCGTGCGTTCCAGATAGGAGAGAAGCGCCGCGCCCGCTGAGAGTTCGGCCCGGCCGAACGCGCCGAACCCGTCCAGCGTCGAAACCTCGAAGAAGCTTTGCAGGCGCTCGGCGGCGGTCGCCGCATCGAAGAGGCTGGCCGGCTCGAAACGCACGCGCCGGCCGAGGCGGCGCAGAAGCGGCTGCAAGGCTTCGTCCTCGCGCAGGGCGTCGGCTACCACGAGTTCGGCCGGCTCCAGCGCCACGACATCGGCAAAGATGCGATCGGCGGCCGAGGGCGCGATGCGGAACTGCCCGGTGGACAGGTCGGTCCAGCCGAGCGCGAAGGACCCGCCCTCCCCGCCGAGACGCGCGAGCGCTGCGAGGAAGTTCGGCCGGCCGGGCTCCAGCAGCGTTTCCTCGGTTATCGTGCCGGGCGTCACGAGGCGCACGACCTCGCGCTTGACGACCGATTTCGCGCCGCGCTTCTTGGCCTCGGCCGGGTCTTCCACCTGCTCGCAGACGGCGACGCGGTAGCCTTGCGCGATCAGCTTCTCCAGATAATCGTCCGAGGAGACGACCGGCACGCCGGCCATCGGAATATCGGCGCCCTCGTGCTTGCCGCGTCGGGTCAGCGTGATGCCGAGCGCGCGCGAGGCCTCCACCGCGTCGTCGAAGAAGAGTTCGTAGAAATCGCCCATGCGGTAGAACAGGAGGCAGTCGGCATGGCGCGACTTGATCTCCAGAAACTGCGCCATCATCGGCGTCGGCGCGCCGCCATCGGCTTTCCCCTCTGCCCCGCGCATCTCGGGCATAGGATCACCCTCCGCCTTCGAGGCGGCAGCAGGGACGGCGAGGGCAGGTCGGATCATGTCCAGCATCCGCTGATCGTATCGGTTTTCATGAGGGGGAGGAAAGTCACGCGGCCACCATGGCGGCGCTTGCACCCGGTATCCACAAGCCGCGCGCGGACGCCGACCTCATGTCAGGAACGAATCATCGGCGGCTGCACGAGACGCGCCCCTCTCCAAAACCTATACCGCACCGCAAGGGGGGCAATGACGAAAGAAGCGCCAGCCATGCCATGGAACTGCGCGCCGGCACCCAGCCTCCGCTCCTTTCCGGCATGAGATCGGCCCTCCGACAGGAACACAGGCCATTCAGCGCCCGTTCAGCGCCGAACCCTTATTTTCATTCAAGCGATCGACCCACCCTCTTGGCGCGTTGGCATCTGGGGCGGTGAGGCCTATGATGCACCGCAAGGTAGCGCGGACGATGCGCTACGCGAACAGTTTTGGAAACGGGAATGACCATGACACGGAACGGAGCCCGCCTTGCGGGAATGCTGGTGGCCCTTGGCCTTGCCGCCGCTCCGCTGACCGCCCTTGCGCAAGACAAGATGCCGGTGAACGCCCATCAATATGCCGTCGACCATCCCGTGCCCGACGTGACGCTGCGCCTCGCGCCGACGCTGGGCGCTTCGGTGCCCGCGCAGGTGCAACTCGCCGCGATCGAGGGCACGAAGGATTTCGGCTATTTCTACTATGACGGCCGCCCGGTGCTGGTCGACATGGCGACCCGCTCCATCGTGCGGATCGACTGAACGCTTCGGGTTTCGCAGGGGTCGGCCTCTTCAGGGCCGGCTTCTCGAAGCCTTGCCGCGGCGCGGCGCGCTCGGTGCCGCGCCCTTCGCTTCTTTACGACCAAATGTCATCGCGTTCGCCCCCACCGTGCGTAGCGAACGGGTGACTTGCGTTCCTGTCACAGCGGCCGTTCAGGACGCGCCCGCTCCTTTTTGAGACGGCACACCTCCACCGCCATACCGTTTCACATGCTGCCGGATCGCCCTGCCCTATGCAGCGTCTACTGCGCCCCGAAACGGACGCTCGCGCCGAGCACGAACTGGTTGGTCACGATGTCGGTTTTCAGCGAGCCGCCGCCCGTCAGGTCGGCGTCGTGGTGGCTGTAAGCCAGCTTGACTTCGCCGAAGACGGACAAAAAATCCGTGAGCGCGACATCCGCGCCGGCCAGCGCCTGAACCGCCGGCCCGGTCACCTGATATTCGAAGGTGCGCGGGCCGCCCACTTCCTGATACTCGACATGCGGAATGGCGATGCCGGCTCCGATGCCCGCATAGGGCGTGACGCGGCCCATGAGCGGATCGGCGCGATAGAGCGCGTTCACCGTCAACAGGTTGAGCCCGTCGGTGAATTCCAGAACCTTCACGCCCTGCGGCAGCGGATCGGCCGCGACCTTGGCATGGGCATAATCCAGAGCGACGCCCCAATGCGGCTGGCCGAGATCGTTCAGCCAGGCCGTGCCGCGCACGCCGTAATAGGGCGCGCCGCTTTCGAAGGTGCGCCCATCCCATTCGACATCGAGCGACCGGGTGGACGGCCCGCGTTCGACATCCACCGTACTGTCGAACGAGGAATTATAGCCGCCATAGGCCGAGATGACATATTCCGCCCGCGCCCCGCCGATCGCGGCCATGGATATCAGGCAAGCCAGGAGGCAGCGGCGCATCGGCAATGTCCTTCCCCGAGGATCAACGCGGCAGAAGCCGCGTTTGCTGGAAAAGGAGCTACCGGAGCCCGGTGACAGGCGTGTTACAGACCGGCTCGAGAGATTGGCGACGGCGTACTTTCAGGCACGCGCTTTAGAGTACGCGTCCAGAAGGTCAGGCAGCGGAGCGCGTTCCCTCGGTGTCGAAATGCTGGACGTAGCGCGCCTTAATGTTTTTGACGGGCATGATCACGAGCACGTCCGTCGTGCCGAACTGGTGATCCACCACCGCGTCCAGGCCGACATAGCCGCCGATGCGCAGATAACCCTTCAGGAGCGGCGGCAGGCTGGCCAGCGCGCGCTTGGGATCGAGGCAGGCAACGGAGCCCGCAACGCGCGCGCGGCGTCCGGCCACGGCCGACACGCGCCAGTCTTCCGGCGGCGGCGCGTTCTCACGCAGAAAGGCGAGCGGCGCTTCGAGGGCGGTGAGGTCGGTACCGCTCAAGGAAGCGCAGCCGAAGAGAACGTCGATCCGATGCTGCTTCACATAGGCCCAGATACCCTGCCAGAGCAGTTCCACCGTGCGCTTGCCGCGATAGCTCTTGAGAACGCAGGAACGGCCGAGTTCCAAGAAGCGGGCGCCCGGATGCCGGCTAATCAGGCCGTCGATCTCGAATTCGCCGGCTGTGTAGAAACCGCCGGCCAGAGCCGCCTTGTCCTGCTGAAGAAGACGATAGGTGCCGACGATCCGCGAGCCGGCCGGGCGCGTCGTGTCGATGACGAGGAGATGGTCGCAGAACTTGTCGAAGACGTCGCGGTCGCGCCGCGTCATCCGCTGGAAGGCGGAAGGCTTGGCGTTCATCTCTTCGTAGAACACGTGATAGCGGAGCTGCTGCGCTTCGCGCAGCTCGGCGCGCGAGCGCGCCAGCCGCACCTCCAGCTCGCACAGGCGGCCGAGAACCGGCACCAGCGGATCGAAGGGCGCGGGTCGCCCGAGCTTGATGCGAACGCCGATCGGCTGCTTGAGCCTGATAGGCTGGGCCTGCGTCATGTCGATACGCTTGAAAGCACCCATATGATCGACCTCCGGGCCTTGCTTCTGCCAAGAATTGACATAAGCCGTACTCGCGACCCTTTCATGACGTAAACCATAAACCAAAGCAAACGGTCATATGACAGTGGCCGCCGCCACATCCGACACCACGACGCGCCCGCGCACTTGGCCTGCCAGCAGACGCTGCGCGGTGGGCACGATGTCGGCAAAGCCGATGGGGCTGGTGAGGCTCGACAGCGCGGCCGGGTCGAGGTCTTCGGCCAGACGCGCCCAAGCGCGGCGGCGCTCCGCCTGCGGCGCATAGACGGAATCGACACCCAGGAGCGCGACGCCGCGCAGGATGAAGGGCGCGACGCTAGCCGGCAAATCCATGCCGCCCGCCAGACCGCAGGCGGCCACCGCTCCATCCCGCATCGTCTGCGAGAGGACGTTGGCAAGCGTGTTGGAACCAACGCAATCGACGCCCGCTGCCCAGCGTTCTTTGCCGAGCGGCTTGCCGGGGGCGGAGAGTTCGGCCCGCTCCAGAACGTCGGACGCGCCCAGCCCGCGCAGCCAATCCGCCTCACTCGGCCGGCCCGTCACCGCCACGACATGCCAGCCACGCTTCGCCAGAAGCGCCACCGCGATCGAGCCGACACCACCGGCCGCGCCCGTGACCACCGCCGGCCCGCGCTCGGGCGAGAGGCCGAAGCGCTCCAATGCGAGCACGCAGAGCGCCGCCGTATAGCCGGCTGTTCCGATAGCCATCGCCTCGCCGGAAGAGAAGCGATCGGGGAGCGGCACCAGCCATTCGGCCTTGACGCGGGCAACGCCCGCATAGGCGCCCCAATGGGTTTCGCCGAGCCCATAGCCGTTAAGAAGAACCTGATCGCCCTCGCGCCAGAGCGGCGAGCGCGAGGCGCGAACCGTGCCGGCCAGATCGATGCCCGGCACCATGGGCCAGCGGCGCACCACGGGCGAGCGCCCCGTGAGCGCCAGCGCGTCCTTGTAGTTGATGGTGGTGGCCTCGACGGCGACATCGACATCGCCGTCCATCAGGTCGGAAGCCGAGAGAGTCACGTTCTCGACCAGGGTTTGCCCGCCCTCGCCTTGGGTCAGACGGATCGCCCGAAACCTGTCATTCCCCATGCGCTTTCCCTCCCGAATGTGCGTCAGCCCTTGTCCTGAGCCGGCATCTCGCCCGACGTCTTGGGTCGGCGGCCGACCAGAAACTCGTCGATCAGGATCAGCGCCGCGCCGATCGTGATGAAACTGTCGGCGAGGTTGAAGACCGCGAAGCTCCAGACCGGCGTGTGGAAATAGATATAGTCCACGACATAGCCAAGGCTCACCCGGTCGATCAGATTGCCGACGGCACCGCCCGCAATCAGCGCGAAGCCCCAATGGGTGAGCCGGCGCGAAGCCGGCGTATTCCACCAGAGCCAGACCACGAAGCCGAGCACCAGGGCCGAGATGACAGCGAGCCCGAGATCGTGGAATCCGTCCAACATCGAGAAGGCGATGCCCTCGTTGCGCGCATGCAGCAGCGCCAGAAAGGGCAGGATTTCGATGGCCTCTCCCAGCCCCATGGTGCGCACGACGAGGAGCTTCACGATCTGGTCGATCGCGGCAAACGACACGACCAGCGCCGCGCTACTCAGAAGCCGCGTCACAGCTTGAGGCTCCCGCGCCGCGCCTCGAAGATCATGAGGCCCGTGGCGACCGCGAGATTGAGACTGTCAGCCCGGCCGACCTGGGGAATGCGCACCAGCGTCTCGCAGGCCCCGGCCATCGTCTCCGACAGGCCGCTCTGCTCGTTGCCCATCAGAAGCAGGGTCGGGCGCTTGCCATAGGGCGGCTCGCGATAATCCACCGCGCCCTTCATATGGGTGCCGACCACCAGACCCTTGAACGTGCCGCGCCAGCGCAGAAACTCCGCTTCGCTGAGGCGCACGATCGGCACGGCGAAGATCGAGCCCATCGTGGCGCGCACGGCTTCCAGCGAGAAGGGATCGACACTTTCGCCCACCAGGATCACGCCCTTGGCCCCGGCCGCATCCGCCGTGCGCAGGATCGTGCCGAGATTACCGGGATCGCGCACCCGGTCGAGCGCCACCAGAAGCCCGTCCTTGCCCGCGTCGAGTTCGTCCGTGCGATAGAGGCGCTGGCGGAAGATGCCGATGGCGCTTTGCGGATTGTCGCGCCGGGCAATCGCCGCCAGAACCTTGTCGCTCGCCTCCAGAACGTCGGCCCCGAGCGAAACGGTGCGCGCGGCGGCCTTTTGCAGGAGTTCGGAGTGAAGCTGCGTCTTGGCGGCCACCAGCGTTTCGATGCGCCAGCCCGCGTCCAGCGCGTCGAGAACGAGCTTCAGCCCCTCGGCCAGAAAGAGACCCGTTTCCTCGCGATGCTTCTTCAGCGCGAGATTGCGGATGTCCTTCACGATCGGGTTGGAAACGCTCGTAACCTCCTTGACCCGGCCGGGCGCGACCGTGTCGGGCCGGCGCGCGGACGGGGCGGAAGAATTGGCGTCGCGGTCACGGCTCAAGCGGATACCCATCTGGAAAAAAGCGAGGTGGAAAGAAGACGGGCATCCTCGCCCGCCTCGCGAATCACGAGTTCGCCCGATTCGATCGCGCCGCCAAGGCCCCGGCATTGTTCGCCCATGAGAGCCGACAGCGAATAGAAGGACGAACGAATGGAATAGGCTGTCAGCACCAGCGCCAGGGGGTTCGCCGACAGGAGCTTGCGCATCAGCATCAGGAGATAGGGCAGATCCTCGAAAATCTGCCAGACTTCGCCCTTCGGCCCCCGGCCGAATTTCGGCGGGTCGAGAAGGATGATGTCATAGGTCGCGCCGCGCTTCACCTCGCGCTCGGCATAGCGCACGGCATCCTCGCAGATCCAGCGGATCGGCTTGTCGGCGACGCCAGCGATCTCGGCATTCTCGCGCGCCCAGCCGATGGCGCGCTTGGAGGCGTCGACATGCGTGACATCAGCCCCCGCGCGCGCCGCCAGCAGCGAAGCAAGGCCCGTATAGCCGAAGAGGTTCAGGACGCGCACCGGCCGCCCCGCCCCTTCGATCAGGTCGGTCATGAAGCGCCAGTGGACGGCCTGTTCGGGAAAGACGCCGACATGACGGAAGGAGGTGAAGCGACCGAGATAGGCGAGCCCATCCTGCCGCATGGGCCAAGTCTCGCCCAGCGCCTCGCGCGGGAAACGCCAGCGGCCGGTGCCCTCTTCGTCCGTGTCGCCGGTGAAGATCGCGTCGGCCCCGTCCCAATCGGCCGCGTCGGTGCGGCGGGGCCAGATCGCCTGATTCTCCGGCCGGCGGATGGTCAGCGGCCCGTAACGCTCCAGCTTCTCGCCGTCGCCCGAATCCAGAAGCGCGTAGTCCGCGCCGGGCTCGACCGTGAGGATAACAGGCGCGCGAAAGGCCGGACGGGCGCCCTCGGGCCATTCCACGGCCGGGCGGTCGCGCCGCCCTTCGCGGCCGAGTTCGTCGGTGGAAAGGCGTGGGCGCTCGGCCTCCTCGGGCGCGGCGCGCACGCGCTCGGCCGGCTCGGGCCGCTTGGGAGCGGCGCGATGCTCGGCGCGCTCGGCCTCGGCTCCGTCGCGGCGGCTGGGCCGGCGCGGCTCGCGATGGCCGGGGCCACTGTCGGGGCTCGCGGGCCGGCCGGGCCGCTTGGGCGCGCCGGGCCGGGATGTCCTGTTCTTCGTCATCGGCGGCTCATAGCGCATGGAGGCGTTTTGGAGCAAACGTCCCGAACGGTGAAACGCGTCTCGCCGCTTGGCAAGCACCGAGACCGGCGTATTCTTTCTGAATTGCCGCAGCCTTCGCATCCGACAAGGCGCGGCCCATGGGAGGACGAGGATGGATCTGAAGGGTGAATACCGACTGGCCGCGCGGCGCGAGAAGGTCTGGGCCTTGCTGAACGACCCCGAGACTCTCAAAAGCTGCATTCCCGGCTGCCAGAGCCTGGAAATGACCGGCGAGAACGAGATGTCGGCCACCGTGGTGGCCAAGGTCGGCCCGGTGAAGGCGACCTTCAACGGCGTGGTGCGGCTCGAGAATATCGATGCGCCGCGCAGCTATTCCATTGTGGGCGAAGGCAAGGGCGGCATCGCAGGCTTCGCTTCGGGCGGGGCCGATGTGTCGCTGGAGGAGGACGGCGAGGACACGGTCCTGCACTACGAGGTCGACGCCAAGGTCGGCGGCAAGATCGCCCAGCTTGGCGGGCGGCTGGTGGATTCCACCGCCAAGAAATTCGCCCATCAGTTCTTCGACTGTTTCGCCGCGCGCGTCGCCGGCGACACGGCGGCGGAAGTCTCCGAACCGGCCGGGGCCTGAGCGCCCCCTCGATCGGGCAAAAAAAAGAGGCGGATCGCTCCGCCTCTTTTTCGAAGAAGGATGAGAAAGTCTCAGGCGGCGACCGACGGGCCGGCCAGCGCGCGAGCGCCATGACCCTGCGTCGGGGCGGCAAGAGCGGGGCCTTGCGCGGCGGCCAGCTCCCGGTCGCGCTCTTCGCGCAAGCGGCGCATCCGCTCGTTCGAAAGCTCCAGCTCGTGACGCAGATTCTCGATCTCGCGGCGGCGGTTGGCCGCCTTGGTGCGGTGATGGCCCTGCGACATCCAGGTGCCGAAACCGCCGAGCAGGAGGCCGACGATCAGCGAGCACAGGAGCAGAACGAAGAGAGGCGCCTGAAAGGCGAATTGCGGCATGGTGCCGATCGGGTCGAACGACACGTCGATCGCCTCGCGATTGGCGACGCAGAACACCACGAGCAGGACCGCCAGCGGCGCGAGGATGAGGAAAGAAATTATCTTCAGGATCATCGAATGGCCACTTCGAACCTTGGAATACGCCCAGAGAGAATGGTGCGCCGCACCGAACCGGCAAGCTGTCCCATCGGAATGAGGCATACGAGGGAAGAGGTCAATCCGCCTCGCGACAGGTCTTGAATCTTCCGCCACGATCCGAGGCCGGCATCCACGCGGGAAGCGTGACAACGCTCCCCGCCGACGCCTGCCGCCGATCAAACCTGTTGGCCATCATGACGGCATAGGTCGTGGGAACGAGCCAAGCCCGTTGCGCCCGGCGCGATCAGTCGACGTTCAGCCGCTCGCGCAGTTCCTTGCCGGTCTTGAAGAAGGGCACCCACTTCTCCTCGACCTCCACCGACTCGCCGGTGCGCGGGTTGCGGCCGGCGCGCGGCGGGCGATTCTTGATCGAGAACGCGCCGAAGCCGCGCAGTTCCACGCGGTTGCCTTCGCAGAGCGCCTGCGTGATCTCGTCGAAGATCGCGTTCACGATGGTCTCGACGTCCCGCTGGTAGAGATGCGGGTTGCGGCTGGCGATGATCTGGACGAGTTCGGATTTGATCAACGCGATATCCTCGGGCGACGGGTCGGGCGTGAGTCTTGGATAAAGACACGGAGGCCGCCCTTCAAGCCCTTGTTTTTGAATTGCAAAGCGGCATCACTCGCGGCCCGGCGTCAAGGCGTCGAAGGTTGCCAAAGCGACACCATGCCGTCAAGGTGCCCGCTCGCCTTGCCGAGCGCGCCGATGAGATCGGCCGGGGCGGCATTGAAGCCGAGAAGCCCCCAGAAGGCCGAGCGCGCCGCGCCGAACAGGCCCCAGCCGTCCTTTTCGGGCTCGCGATCCTCGATCTTCAGCCCGGCCGGCACGCCGCGCTCGCTCTCGAACCAGCGACGGATTTCGCGCTCGCCGCCGAGCGCATCCACCAGCTTGTTCTGGAGGCCCTGCTCGCCGGTGAAGACGGAGCCGTCGGCCAGCCGCCGCGCTTCCTCTTCGGGCAGGGCGCGGCGCTCCGCGACGAGCCCGACGAACCAGTCATAGGAATTGTTGACGAGCCTTGCGATCATCTCACGCGCGCCGGGGGCGGCCGGCGCGAAGGGCGAAGGCTCGGCTTTCAGCGGCGAGGATTTCACCGCGTTCACCTCGACGCCGATCCGCCCGAGCAGGACGGAGGCATCCACATATTGGAAGATCACGCCGATCGAGCCGACGATGGAGGAATGATGCGCGACGACCCGGTCCGTCGCCATGGCCACCATGTAGCCGGCGGAGGCGGCCAGCGTGCCGACCTCGGCCGCCACCGGCTTGACGGCGGCGAGATCCCGGATGGCGTGATAGAGCGTTTCGCCGCCCACCGTGGTGCCGCCGGGCGAGTTCACGCGGATGATGACGGCCCGAACGTTCGGATCGGTCTTCAACTTTTCGAGAAGTTCCAACCTGTCGCGATCCTCGGTGATGAGGCCGGCGACCTCCACGCGGGCGATCTCGGGCGCGGCGGTGGCGACGGTCGCGCCCGGCCGCCAGCCGCCGGCAATTGTCAGCGCGAGCACGGCCAGGATCGCCGCCAGCACGGCCAGAATCCGCCAGAAACCCAGCTTGCGACGCAGGCGCCGCCGATCGATCAGGCTATCCGCATTCATGATCCGCCAGTGCTCCTTGCCGGGCGGATCGAGGCCCGCCATATCGGGCAAGCGATAGAACGCGGCGCGGGCGCTGCCAAGCGGGCGGCCCATTCGGGGAAGCGGAGGCGCCATCGTCCCGGGCGCATCGACACAGCCCGGCCTTCGCTTAACCACGCAAAAACCCCATATCACTTATAGATACGACACGATACGTTGATTGACCGCAGAAGGCATCCGACCGATCCGGGTTCGGAGGCTCTTCCGCGACAGGCGAGGAATCGAATTCCATTGCAGGCTCGCATCGATTCGACACAGTTCGCGCAGGATCCGCGCCATGCCGCGCTCGCCAGTTCCACGAACCCGAAGGGAGACGAGCGGCGCGAGCGTGAGTTCCGGCGCGCCCGACGCCATTCGCGCTGGGTGCGCTGGCTGAAGATCGGCCTTCCCACGGTCGCAACCGTGATCGTGCTGGCGGGCCTCGGCGTGACCTGGCTGGCGCGTGTCGTGCCGGGCGATCTGGCCTTTGCGTCCACCTCGATCCAGGACGGGCGCCTCGTCATGTCCGACCCGCGCATGTCGGGCGTCGACGGGCGCGACCGTCCCTATTCCATGTTGGCCAACCGGGCCATTCAGACCTTGGGCGGCTCGGGCGTCGATCTGGAAGGCGTGCGCGCCGACCTAACGGTGGACGACAATACCAAAGCCCAGCTTCAAGCCGCCAAGGGCCATTACGACACGCGCACGCAGATGCTCCGGCTTTACGACGACATCACCGTGGAAACGACGAGCGGCATCCGCATCAAGCTGGCGAGCGCCGACGTTTCGCTTCAGGATGGGCAACTGACCGGCAAGGGACCCGTGAACATCGCGACCCCGAATCAGACCCTCGAAGCGGGCAGCGTCGTGATCGTCCAGCGCGGCCACGAGGTTTCGTTTCGGGACCGCGTGAAACTGACCCTCCTGCCCACCGCCAACAACGGGGCGACGCCCCCATCCAGCGAGCCCAGACCATGATCCCGACCCATCGCTCCCGCGCCATGCTTCTGGCTTTGGCCGGCTCGCTCGCACTCTCAGGCGCGGCGCTGGCCCAGAGCCAGTCGCAAGGCTTCGGCAATTCGTTCGGTGGGCTTCAGGTCCAGGGCGACCAGCCGGTCGCGATCGAATCCAACCAGCTCGACGTCGATGACGGCAAGTCGGTCGCGACCTTTTCGGGCGATGTCAGCGTCCAGCAGGGCGCGACCTCGATGACCGCCGAGAAGCTGGTGGTTCATTACGTGCGCAAGCAGGACGGGGCGAACGGCAAGGCAGCCAAAGCCGAGCCGGCCGCCGCGCGCTCCAACATGCCGGGCGGCTCGGACGATATTTCCAAGCTGGAAGCGCTCGGCAAGGTCACGATCAAATCCGCCGATCAGGTCGCCACGGCCGACCGGGCCGATTTCGACATGGCGACGCAGGTCGCGGTCCTCCGAGGCAATGTGGTGCTCAGCCAAGGCAAGAACGTCGCCACGGGCTGCATTCTGAACATCAAGATGGATACGGGCGTCGCCCGCCTTCAGAGCCGCGATTGTGGCGGCGCGCCGGGCGCCGCCACGGGTCGCGTGCGCATGCTCCTGTCGCCGGGTGCGGGACAGCAGCCGGGTGCGAGCCGCTAAGGCGCGCGACAGCCGCCCGGCCGGCCCGCGATCGGCTGTCGCGTCGCGCGGCACCGCTCGCCGTCAAATCGCCGCTCGCGGGCCGAACAGTGCTTCGGCCCGCGAGCGCCCTCCCTGCCTTGATCTGGACGCCCCTCCTTGCTCGATCCCAACGCCCCCTCCTCACAGCCCCCCTTGCGTCACCCTTCGGAGGGAACGCTGGTGGCGCGCGGCATCACCAAGACCTATCGCGGCCGGCGCGTCGTGGATTCGGTGGATGTGGCGGTGCGGCGCGGCGAGGCGGTGGGTCTTCTCGGCCCCAACGGCGCGGGCAAGACGACCTGCTTCTACATGATCACCGGGCTCGTGCCGGTGGATGGCGGGCGCATCGAGCTGGACGGGCACGACATCACGCAAACGCCCATGTATCGCCGCGCGCGTCTCGGCATCGGCTACCTTCCGCAGGAAGCCTCGATCTTTCGCGGCCTATCGGTGGAGGACAACGTCCGCGCCGTTCTGGAGATGGTGGAGCCCGACAAGGCGGAGCGCGAGCGCCAGCTCACCGCGCTTCTGGAAGAGTTCCGCATCGCGCACCTGCGCAAACAGCCTTCCACGGCGCTGTCGGGCGGCGAGCGTCGGCGCTGCGAAATCGCCCGCGCGCTGGCCTCGCGCCCGACCTTCATGCTTCTGGACGAGCCCTTCGCGGGCGTCGATCCGATTGCCGTGGCCGACATTCAGGAGCTCGTTCGGCATCTGACGCGCCGGGGGATCGGGGTTCTCGTGACCGACCACAATGTGCGCGAAACGCTGGGCCTGATCGACCGCGCCTATATCATGCATGCCGGCGCGGTGCTGACCCATGGCGCGCCGCAGGAGATCGTCGAGGACGCCGACGTGCGCCGCATCTATCTCGGCGAGCAGTTTACCTACTGAGAGCCTGTTTGGAAGCTCGCTCGGGTCGGCGCGACGGGTCTTTTCCGTCCCCGTTTCGTTGCCGAGGGCGAGCCACTCGTCTCGCCCGTTCGCATGAACCCTCGCCGATGCCGACCTGGCATCGACTGCGTTTGGCGCCTCACGGGACCTAAAAATCCCTCGCCGCCCTCCGCCGCCGAGTTTCCAAACAGGCTCCGAGCGTGTGATCGCCTCCCGCCCTTGACAAGCAAGTTGCGGACCAGTTTCCTGACGCGAGCATGAGGGGCCGCCCGCTGGTCGATCCAGACAGGTCGGACCACCCCATCGCCGGCCTGCCGCGCCGGCCGTTTCGGTATCCAAGGAGGGCTGGAGGCATGAATCTGTCTGTGAACCTCCAGATGCGTCAAAGCCAGTCCCTGGTGATGACGCCCCAGCTTCTCCAGTCGATCCGGCTTCTCCAGTTTCAACATGCCGAGCTTCAGGCCTTTCTGGAGCGGGAGGCCGAGGCCAATCCGCTGATCGAGGTCGAGGCCGGAACGGCGCAAAGCGCCACGGAGGGCGGCGACACCCCCGACGACCTCGCTCCCCTGTTGCCGGGAGCCGATCTGGCGCCGCTGACCGGCACACGCGACGATGGCGAGGTTTTCGCGGACGCGGCCGAGCGCATCGGCGACAATGCCGATGCCGCGCGGGACGATCTCGCCTTTTCGGGCGAAGGGCTGGTCTTGTCCGGCTTCGCGGCCGAAGACGACGGTATCGAGCGCATCGGCGAAGGGGTTCGGTCCCTGCGCGACCATGCGCTGGGCGAAATACACGATACGTTCGGCAACGCCACTGAGCGCGCGCTGGCAGAAACGCTCTTCGCCGAGTTGACGGAGGCCGGCTATCTCGCGGCCGACCCGACCGAGCGGGCCGCCGAGCTGGGCGTAGCGCTCGAGGCGGCCGAGGCTCTTCTCGCGCGGCTTCAGGCTTCCGCCGAACCGGCCGGGCTGTTTGCGCGCGATCTGGCCGAGTGCCTCGCCATTCAGCTTCGTCGGCGCGGGCGCTTCGACCCGGTGATCGCCTGCGTGCTCGCGCATCTGCCGCTTCTGGCCCGGCGCGACTTCGCCGCGCTCGCTCGGCTGACGGGCGAAAGCGAAGCCGATGTCGCCGAGATGCTGAGCGAAATCCGTACGCTCGATCCGCGCCCCGGCGCGGGGCTCGGCGAGCCCGAAGCCACGCCCGTCACGCCCGATATCGTGGTGCGCGAGGACGCAGAGACCGGCCTTTGGCAGGCCGAGCTGAACGCCGCCGCCTTTCCGCGCCTCGTTCTGCGCGCGCCCGACAGCATCGCGCCCGCTGGCGCATTCCGCGCCGGTGAGCGCGGCTTCCTGACCCAATGCCAGCAATCGGCCAGCTGGCTGCAGCGCTCGCTGGAGCAGCGCGCCCGCACCATCCAGAAAGTCGCGGGCGAAATCCTGCGCCGTCAGGACGGGTTCATGGCCGAGGGCGTCGCGGGTCTGCGCCCCATGACGCTGATGGACATTGCCGAGGCGCTGGGCCTGCACGAATCGACGGTCAGCCGCGTCACCTCCGGCAAGTTCATGGCGACACCGCGCGGCACGTTCGAAATGAAATTTTTCTTTACCGTCGCGATCGCCGCATCGGGCGGGGGCGACGCGCATTCGGCCGAGAGCGTGAAGCTGCGAATCGGCCGCATGATCGCCTCCGAAACCGTCGATCATGTCCTGTCGGACGATGACATCGCCGCCCAGTTGCGGGAGGACGGCATCGAACTCGCCCGCCGCACCGTCGCCAAATATCGCGAAGCCCTCGGCCTTCCGTCGTCGGTTCAGCGCCGACGCGAACTCAACGCCAGACGCCTCGCGGGCTGACCGCGATCCCCCCGCCGAGCGAGGGCATGATCGGCGCATGGCGGGCCAGAACCGCAGGGTTTCCCTGTACGGTTCGACAGGTCCTCAAGCGTCATATCGGGGGAATTTGGAGCGAAGTCTGATCCTGTTTCCGGCGCAGATCAAGTCTTTCGCTCCGCTCCGTTTTGCGCTGGAATGTGACGGTTCCGAGTGGCCGGAACCAAAGGCATCGCAACGTCTTGGAAGAGGGCGGCGAGCCGATGGTTCAGAGAAGGAACGGGCCGCCGGACGTTAGGAAGGAGAAACGAATGGCAATTCGTGTATCGGGCCGTCACATGGATGTCGGCGAGGCCTTTCGCACTCGGATCGACGAGAGGCTGAACGATCAGGTCGCCAAATATTTCGACGGCAATTTCAACGGCTCCGTCGTCATCTCCAAGGAATCCGCCCGCTATTGCGCGGACGTCACGCTTCATCTCGACAGCGGCGTGTATTTCCAGGCCACGGCCGAGTCGCATGATCCCGAGTCCTCGTACATCGAGGCGATGGAGAAGATCGAAAAGCGTCTGCGTCGCTACAAGCGTCGCCTGAAGGATCACAAGGCCAACGCCAACACCTCGCGCGAGATCGCCTATACCGTCATGAGCGCGGTGCCGGACGAGGAAGAGGAGGTCGCAGAAGACTTCGCGCCCGCCGTGATCGCCGAGACCTCCATGATGCTCGGCACGATGAGCGTCGCCAATGCCGTGATGGAACTCGACCGGCGAGACGGGCCCGTCGTGGTCTTCCGCAACGGCGCGAGCGACACCGTGAACATCGTCTATCGGCGCGCCGACGGCAATGTCGGCTGGATCGACCCCTCGACAGTGCGACCCCAAGCCTGATAACGGAGCGCAACTCCAGAGCGCGGGAGAGGCCGGCAGCGGCTCCTCTCGCGACGATCTCTCCGACCTGACCGGGCTTCGGCCCGATCGGGTCTTCCGGCGCTTGGGCGCCGGGCGACGTGGAAGGCCTCAAACGTGGTTCTAGCCGATCTGATCGCCGAGGACGCCATTCTGCCTGCCCTTCGCTCTCATTCCAAAAAGCAGGTTCTGCAGGACCTTTCGGAAAAAGCGGCCGAACTTACCGGACTTTCGGCCCGTACCATCTTCGAGACCGTGCTCCAGCGCGAGCGTCTGGGCTCCACGGGCATCGGCAACGGCATCGCCATTCCCCATGGCAAGCTCAACGACCTTCCGCGCATTCACGGCGTCTTCGGGCGGCTGAACAAGCCCGTCGATTTCGAAGCGGTCGACGATCAGCCGGTGGATCTCGTGTTCCTTCTGATTGCGCCCGAAACGGCGGGCTCGGACCATTTGAAGGCGCTGTCGAAGATCGCGCGCCTCCTGCGCAATCCGCGCGCCGTCAGCGAGTTGCGCGCCGGCCGCGACGCGGCAACGCTGCATCATCTGATGACACAGGTCGAATTCCAGTCTTGAACGCGTTCGCCCACGAAAAAGCCGGCCCGGAGGATCATCCTCGGCCGGCTGCGTTTTCGCGAGGCTGTCCTTGCCTCTGAAGCGGTCAGTGCCTCTTCAATGCAGGCTCACCGTCATCAGCTCGTTTTCCGTGGCGCTCGCCAGGATGGAGCCCCGATCATCCGACACGGCCAGAGGCGTGCCGTCGGCGGAAAACAGCGCCCAGAGCTTGAGGCCGGGCCGAATGGCCTGGGCGGACGGAAAGCGGGCGCGAATATCGTCGGACGACATGCGACGGAGATAGGCCAGATGGCCTTCGCCGAGCGCGGCGAGATCGGACTGGGACACCCTGCTCGAATGGTACGTGATGGTCATGATCATCTCCTTCGAAAACAAACGGGCGATCGGGTCGGCGGGTTTCATTCATCCACGGCGATCGCGATCTTCCTCACCACTCGCTCTGGTTCAGGCTTGACCAGATCGACCATCAGAAGACCGTTCTTCAGCTGCGCGCCCAGGATGCGCATGCCATCGGCGAAGAGAAAGCTCTTCTGGAACTGGCGCGACGCAATGCCCCGGTGCAGGAATTCACGGTCCGTCCGGTCGCTCTGTGCGCCCCGGATGGTCAACTGGTTCTCTTCTGTCGTGATCTCCAGGTCTTCGGGCTGAAAGCCCGCCACGGCCAGGGTGATGCGAATGGCGTCTCCGCCTGCATTCCCGTCCGCAGCCTCCGTCCGAATCCGCTCGATGTTGAAGGGCGGGTAGCCATCGCTCCCCTTCCCCAGACGTTCGAGCGTACGTTCCACTCCATCGAAGCCGAGCAGCAACGGACTGGAAAACGGCGTGAACCTGTTCATCTCTCGGCAAGCCCTTGTTTCAAGCGACTTATCGGCTGCAACCCCATTCAAGCGGCGATCGCGGCCGATCCGTTTCGAATATGGTTGCTGGACCGGCCCGCTTCAATGCGCCACCGATCCAACCCCTATGAAGAACCCGAAAGCTTGACGGAGCGCTAATGCCGAAGACGCGTGGTCAGGACTGGGACTTGCCGGCTTCGAACTGAAGCGCCACGCCGTTGATGCAATGGCGCTTGCCGGTCGGCGGTGGGCCGTCGTCGAAGATGTGGCCGAGATGACCGCCGCATTGCGCGCAGTGAACCTCGGTGCGGGGATAGACCAGCACATAGTCCGTCCTGGTGCCGATGCTGCCGTCCACCGCGTCCCAGAAGCTCGGCCAGCCCGTGCCCGAATCGAACTTCGTGTCGGTGGAATAAAGCGCGTTGTCGCAGCCCGCGCAGTTGAAGAGGCCGCTCTCGTGAACGTTCAGGAGCGGGCTGGTGAAGGGGCGCTCGGTCGCCTCCTGCCGCAGGACGGCAAAGGCGTCCGGGCTCAAACGCGCGCGCCATTCGCGCTCGCTATAGGTCACGGAAAAGGTCTCGGCCTCCGCCTCGTCGCGCCAGAGCGCGTTTCCCGCGCCGAGCGCGAGCGCGGCCAGCGATCCGGACAAGAGAAAACGACGGCGATTCATGACGGACCTCCAAGGGTGGGAAACGGATCGGCGCCCCATTCCCGTCTGGAGAATGGGACGCCGGTTGAGCGGGTTCAAGCAGAGCGACACGGCCGGCCCCAGCAATCGCGGCCCCTCGGCCGCCTCGCTTCACCGCAGCCAGGCTAGGGGCTGCGGCAAGGCTCGTTCCGAGCGCGGCTCTGCCGTGGCAGATCGATCAGGGCATCAGCACGGTGTCGATGACATGCACGACGCCGTTCTTCTGCATGACGTCGGCCTGCGTCACGGTCGCGACATTGCCCTTGGCGTCGGTCACGGTGAGCTTGTCGCCCTTCATGGCGAGGGTCAATTCCTCACCCTCGACGGTCTTCACCATGTGCTTGCCACCATCGTCCTTGATCATCTTCATGGCCGCCTCGGACGTCGCCTTGGCCGGGACCACGTGATAGGTCAGGATCTTGGTCAGCTGAGCCTTGTTCTCGGGCTTCACCAGCGTTTCGACCGTGCCGGCCGGAAGCTTCTCGAAAGCCGCGTTGGTGGGCGCGAAGACGGTGAAGGGGCCGGCGCCGTTCAGCGTATCGACAA
This sequence comes from Aureimonas sp. D3, assembly GCF_001463805.1. NCBI lineage: Bacteria > Pseudomonadati > Pseudomonadota > Alphaproteobacteria > Hyphomicrobiales > Aurantimonadaceae > Aureimonas > Aureimonas sp. D3. Next base: position 112,311 of record NZ_BBWM01000050.1, read on the forward strand.
GGCCGGCGGCCTTCACGGCGGCGACGAGCGTGGTCAGGTTCGAGGCGTTGGGCGCGTTCTCGGCAATGGTCTTGTTGGCGTACATCGGCGCACCGCCGACCTCCACCGACGCGCCCGACTGGGCATGGCTGGCACCTGCGACGCTGCCGGCGAGCACGAGACCCAGAGCGGCCGAGCGGATGAGGGACTGAAGCATGTCGGGTTTCCTCTTGTGAACCATCCCGATCGGGAGGCTGCTCAAGGTACGAAGACTGCTAACAATCGGTTTCGTCCGCTTACGATCACGAAAGCGTGACCGCACCCTTAATCCGAAACGCGCCCGCGCATTCGCTTGGTGTCCGAGCGACCCTTCTTGGCCTGCAGCCGGCGCTCCACGGCCCCGCGCGAGGGACGCGTCTTCTTGCGCGGCGGCGCGGGTGGCACCAGGGCCTCGCGGACCAGCGCGACCAGACGCTCGCGCGCATCCTCGCGGTTGCGCTCCTGCGTGCGATGGCGCGAGGCTTCGATGAGGATTTCGCCCGCCTTGGTGGCGCGCTGGCCGGCAAGCTTCAGAAGGCGCTCCTTCACATCCTCGCCCAGAACGGCGGAGGCGCTGGCGAAGAAGCGAAGCTGAACGGCGGTCGAGACCTTGTTGACATTCTGTCCGCCCGGCCCGGCCGCGCGGATGAACACCTCCTCGATCTCGTCTTCGGGAATGATCGTGCGATGGCTCACCCGAAGCCCGCGAATCTCCTGTTCCATGACGCGCCCTTTTCGCCGCCTCGCGCTGGGCCGCGATCGGCCGCAAGGTCTTGAACGCGCCAAGCCGAGAGGAAGCCAGACAGAGCTTCGCGCTAGCCCTTCGTTCAGGCAAAGCCCGCCGCCCTGTCAAGCCGCGAGCGGCAGCCCCCTCAAACGACGAGGGCCTGCGCCCTTTCGGTCGCAAGCCCTCGCTCCTCCTCCCAGAGAAGCCCTTATAGATGGTTCACCGGCCGCCGGCCGAAATCGGCGGCCTGCGATGGAGCGAAACCTACTCGGCCGCGAGCGGCAGCGAGGCCGGGGCGGCGCCGAGCACCGAGCCGTCCACATGCGCTTCGAACTTCTCGAAGTTGCGGCGGAACATGTCGGCGAGCTTGCGGGCCTGCGCGTCGTAGGCGACCCCATCCGCCCAGGTCGAGCGCGGGTCGAGAATGGCAGTTTCGACGCCCGGCACCGCGACCGGCACCTGGAAGCCGAAATGCGGGTCGGTGCGGAACTCGGCATTCTTCAACGAGCCGTCCAGCGCCGCGTTCAAGAGCGTGCGCGTCACCTTGATCGGCATCCGACGGCCCGTGCCGTAGGCGCCGCCCGTCCAGCCGGTCGAGACCAGCCAGCAATCGACCTCGTGCCGCGCGATGAGATCGCGCAGGAGATTGCCGTATTCGGCCGGGTGACGCGGCATGAAGGGCGCGCCGAAGCAGGTCGAGAAGGTCGCCTCCGGCTCGGTCACGCCCTTTTCCGTGCCGGCGACCTTGGCGGTGTAGCCGGACAGGAAGTGGTACATGGCCTCGGCGGGCGAAAGCTTGGCGATGGGCGGCATCACGCCGAAGGCATCGGCCGTCAGCATGATGATGTTCTTGGGGTGCGCGCCCCTTCCCGTGTCGCTGGCATTGGGAATGAAATGCAGCGGGTAGGCGGCGCGGGTGTTCTCGGTCAGCGACCCGTCGTCGAAATTGGGAACGCGGTTCTCGTCCAGAATGACGTTTTCGAGCACCGTGCCGAACATGCGGGTCGTGGCGAAGATTTCCGGCTCGGCCTCGGCCGAGAGGCGGATCGTCTTGGCGTAGCAGCCGCCTTCGAAATTGAAGACGCCGTCCTCGCCCCAGCCATGCTCGTCATCGCCGATCAGCGTGCGGCGCGGATCGGCCGAGAGCGTCGTCTTGCCGGTGCCCGACAGGCCGAAGAAAACCGCCGTGTCGCCGTTCGCGCCGATATTGGCCGAGCAGTGCATGGGCATGACGCCCGTTTCCGGCAGGCGGTAGTTCAGGACGGTGAAGACCGACTTCTTCATTTCGCCGGCATAGGTCGTGCCGCCGATGAGAATGATATTACGCGTGAAGTCGCAGGCGATCACCGTTTCGGTGCGGCAGCCATGGCGCTCCGGGTCCGCCTTGAAGGACGGCAGGTCGATGATCGTCAGCTGCGGCACGAAGCTTTCTAGCTCTTCGGCAGTCGGACGGATCAGGAGATTGCGGATGAAGAGCGAGTGCCAGGCGAATTCGGTGACGACGCGGGTGCGGATCGCGTTCGCCTCGTCGGCGCCGCCGACGAGATCCTGCACGAAAAGGTCGCGCCCCGCCGCATGAGCCTTGAAATCCTCATAGAGGCGCTCGAAGGCGGCCGGGTCCATCGGCTTGTTGTTGTCCCACCAGACGCGCGGATCGGTGGTCTCGTCGCGCACGACGAACTTGTCCTTCGGGCTGCGGCCGGTGTGCTGACCCGTGGTCACGACCAGCGCGCCGTGCGCGGTCAGACGACCTTCGCCACGCTGGAGCGCGGTCTCGACCAGTTCCGCCTCGCCGGCATTCCAGCGAAGGGAAGAAAGGCCCGACAGTCCGGTCGATTCGATTCCAATGCGGGAATTGCGGATTCCGGTTTCTTCCATGGGTCCGTCTCCTGATCACGCTGCGCACAAGCAACGCCGCCTCACGGAAACGAGATAACTCAACGACCGAGCTTCATCAACAGATCGAAACACTAAAACTGAAATGATTTCAGTCGTTTAATCGGTTTAGATTTTTTATATGACAGTCTAAATCGGTTCAATCGCGGTTTTAATCGCATTAAGTGCCGCAGGATTTTTTTTGCATCCCGTTTCAAGAATCGTCGTCTTACTCACTCGGACCGATTCTGCGTGGCACCTTTCGGCTGGCCATGCGTTCTGGCCTCTCCAAGCGGACTTGTCCTGTCCGCACCAGACGCAAGGGAAACCACATGGCTGCTGAAGCGACCGACAAGTTCTGGGACATGGCCGAAGACTTCTCGACCTGCATGGTCACGACGCGCGATGGCCAGCGCCTGCGCTCCCGCCCCATGGCGCCCTATCTCTCGCGCGAGCGCGGCGAGATCCTGTTCTTGACCGACGCGACCTCCCACAAGGTGGACGAGGTCGAGGCCGAGCCGCAGGTCGCCTGCAGCTTCACGCAGAAGAACGAATATGTGGCCGTGTCCGGCACCGCGCGGGTCAGCCAGGACCGGGCGCTGATCGACGAAATCTGGGACGACGAGGCCGAAGCCTGGATGCCGCAAGGCAAGGATGGCCCCAATGTCGCCGTGCTCGTCGTCACGCCCTCGCAGGCCGAAATCTGGGACGTGACATCCAACAAGCTGACGCAGGCTTGGGAATTCGCCAAGGCCTATATCGGCGACAAGCCGCAGCCCGATACGACCGAGAACGTGAAGGTTCAGCTCTAAGCGCGAACGCCCCTCGCGAAGACGGGGCACTACCAGGGCGCCACCGTCTCCAGACTGTCATCAACATTTCGGGCCGGCCCAAGCGGCCGACCCGAAGCTTCAAGGTTGAGGATGGGGTCAGGCGACCCGACGCAAGGCCGGGCCACTCGTCCAGCGTTCCTCAGACATCCCGTCGGCCATGTCGAAGCGCGAGTTCAGGCGAAGCAGAGCCTCGTTGATCTGCTGCGCGCCGGCGTTCTGCTCGCTGCAGGCGGCCGAAATTTCGCGCACCAGTTCCGACGTGCGCCGAATGCCGGGCACGAGATCAACCAGCATATTCCCCGCCTCTTCGGAGGTTTTGAGCGTCGAGACGGACAGCGCGCCGATTTCAGCGGCCGCATGCTGCGAGCGTTCGGCCAGCTTGCGCACCTCGGACGCCACGACCGCGAAGCCCTTGCCGTGCTGTCCGGCACGAGCCGCTTCGATGGCCGCGTTCAGTGCCAGGAGATCGGTCTGACGGGCGATTTCCTGGACGATCTTGGTGCGTTCGGCGATCTGGCGCATCGCATCCACGGATTTGGCCACGGCCTGCCCGCTGCGCTCGGCGTTGTCACGCGCCTCGTTGGCGATGCGCTCGGTCTGTGCGGCGTTGGAGGCGTTCTGCGCGATGTTGGATGCCATCTCTTCCATGGCGGACGAGGCTGCGGATGTCGCGCCCATCTGGGCTTCGCGCAGCGTCGCCTGCTCCTGTTCCATGGTCTTGCGCGCATGAATGTCGCTCAGCGAACCGCCGATGCGAACCGGATCGCCTGCCGCATCGCGCGTGCAGCCGCCCGTGGCGTTGAACCAGCGATAGGTGACGCCATCGGCCATGCGCAGACGGTAATCGACATTATAGGGGGTATTGCCGCTCTTGTCGGACACGAACCCGCCGAACACGGCAAAGACGCGGTCGCGGTCTTCGGGGTGAAGACGGTCCGACCAGCTCGTCATGAGATCGGGAAAATCCTTCGGGTCGCGGAAGCCGAGCAACCGGGAGAACTCGGGCGACCAGGTCCAGCGGCTATTGGGCGAGGTCGCGTCGTTGTCCGCAATCACGGCATCCCATAGTCCGACGCCGATATGATGGTCCAGAATGTTCACGCGCTGGCGGAGATCGGCCAATTCAGCCTGAACATCTTTCAGTTGCGACCGCATCCAATTCAGCATGAAAAACTTCCATTCGAGGTATGGTTTA